>CAWUUU010000233.1:0-4497 GCA_963924995.1 uncultured Opitutales bacterium | reverse complement strand
ACTCCCTTGAACCTGCGAGAAGAAATAAATGACCATTGGAACGCTTGTCGCAGACTGCAGGCCTTAGTTTACGCAACTTCTTCAAAGCAGAACCACATAGAACCTCCGGCTTTGAAACTGAAGGACTATTGCTAGAACTATCTTTAAAAAAACCGAGATCTAAATAGCGCAAACGACCTGTCCATTTTTGATTCTCCTCCTTGATAATGGGGCTCTTCGCAATACCCGTAGCATAAGTAAAATCTGCTCGCAATGCTTCGCTTTCAGAACCCGTTCCAATACCTGTAGGCATATCCACAGAAGCACGCACCGCAATCTCATCACATTGGTTGACAACTGAAACTAAATCAGAAATTGGAGAACGAAGAGGGAGTTTTGCCTGCATACCGAGCAAGCCATCAATCAATGCTGAGAAATCTCGATCTTTAACTAAACCAGCGAGGACATTTTCAATCTCTTCTCTTCCTGAAAGATTTTCCAAAATCTCAACTTCCTCCACTCGATTACCAACCAACTCGATCAATTCATCATGAGCCCTTTGACAAAGAGGTCGACAATTCTGCCATTTACAAAGTTGCCATAGTACGGCACGGGCGGTGGGAATAGTCTTGAGTAAACGTTTGGCCGCAATGAGAGCATCCCCTCCATTATGACCTTTACCTACCAAAACTAAAATACGTGGACGGTGGGGAATGGTCCGTAGTTCGCGCATGTCGCGTAAAAGACTATCGCCCAACGCTTCGCCCGCCTGATTCATTACCCGCCATTCTTGCTCTTGATCCCCACCAAAGTACTTGGTTTCAAATGCAAGTGCCTCTTCGCAGCTCAAAATGGGATTGCTAGGCAGTGTCATCATTAAGAGACTAGAATTACCACTGCCGAGGCAACTGTTGACAAATGAGTAAGGCTGACTAGCACCTTGGATGCACCGACTTGATTAAGCATTGCTTGGCCAGACTGGCTTAACTTAATAAATGGCTCCCCCTCCATGCCATGTATGATCTCAGAGTCTAACCATCCAAAATCTTTCCCAATTCCGGTACGAAATGCTTTCGCCATGGCTTCCTTAGCCGCGAATCGAGTGGCGTAAAAAGGAGCTGAATCTGACTTATCATCACAATAAGTCCTTTCGTTAGGAGTGAAAATTTTGTTTAAAAAGTGTTCTCCGTGTCGTTCCATGGAATCCTTGATTCTGGAGACTTCTATAGTATCAATCCCAACACCAATAACATTAGTCCCCGAGGGAATTTCAGGCATCGATGTCATTGGTTTATAAGTGAGCGCATTTTTTGTACCGATTCCACCAAGCCATTGGTTAATGAACGAGAAATTATACTATGCCCAATATTAAATTCGTAAATTGAATCTAAAGTCTTCGCTCCTTCGACATTTTCATAATTGATTCCATGTCCGGCATTGACTCGTAGCCCAAGTTCCACTCCGATCCGCATGCCTTCCCTTAAAATATTGAGTTCTTGCTCTCTCTGAGCGGAATCGTACCATGCACGAGCAAAGCTTCCGGTATGTAATTCAACCCAAGGAGCACCTATCTCTGCACAAGCATCCAACTGGTCAGGATCGGGATCAATAAACATACTCACGGGAATTCCATTCTGGATTAATTCCCGAACCACTTCATTTGCACGTTCCATGTTGCCCCGAACATCAAGTCCGCCCTCTGTGGTTACTTCCTTACGATTTTCTGGGACTAGACAAACGCTGTCTGGACGGATTTCTTGAGCCAATTGAACCATCTCTAATGACATCGATGTTTCCAAATTTAAACGGGTTTTCATCTTTTCCTGGTATCGCTGCACATCCTCCACTTGTACATGTCTCCTGTCTTCTCTTACATGCATAGTGATTCCATCAGCCCCTGCTTCCTCTGCAATCCATGCCATTTGAGCAGGATCAGGTTCTACAAACCCGCCAAAGGTATTCTTTTCATCGCGATAGCGAGCCTGTCGCAAAGTTGCGACATGGTCGATGTTTACTCCCAACATAATCATAAGTTATTAGAAATATCTTTTTTTTAAGAGAAACTCAACTGACTTTGCTTATCTTCTTCGATTGTTTTTTTCTCCATTCCCGCATTCAATAAATTACGGAGAAATTTAGGTCGGTGGTGCACGCAGGGTCCATTTTTATGAAGACCGGCCAAATGCTTGGGCGAACCATAACCTTTATTAGAAGAAAAATCATAACCCTCGAACTCAAGAGCTAATTTTCTCATCAACCGATCACGAATTACTTTTGCCACAATCGAACCCATCGCAATTGCTAAGGAAAAAGTATCTCCCTTGATTAAACCCTCGTGTTGATACGGAAGTTTTTTCATAAGTCGGCCATCTACGCTGACAATCCAGACATTTTTCTCCGAACAGACCTCTTCAGAAAAGAGATCATCCTCTTTCTTAGATATAGGTTTCCAAATATCCTTAGAAAGTTTGGAAACTTGCTCCATTGCCCGCTTCATTGCGAGGCAGGTTGCCCCCACAATATTTTCAGATTCTATCTCCTCCACGGAAGAATGCCCTGCAGCCCAAAAAAGTTCTCCTGCTTCCGCAAGTTTTATAATCTGTTCAAAAAGTTCCTCTCTTTTTTGCTCTTTGATTTGCTTTGAATCATTAACCTCTAAGCAAGCTTTTCGATTTTTTGCTTTTTGAAAGAATCCACCCGGTAACAAGACGGCTCCAGCAACCACAGGCCCGGCAAGGCAACCCCGTCCTGCCTCATCAACACCAATAATTCCAGAAAAACCCTTCGATCGTTTCCGATCAAATGTCCAAAGTGGATTGACCATCTTCCGAAATGAGTAACCCTACCCTTTTCGCCAATTCGAATTCCACTTTGGCTTGGCGGGTGGTGTCTTGCCCATAGCTTCATAGGCGGTTTTAAAATGAAGTTTACAATATTCTCTCAATCCTTCCTCCCCGACTCGCTGATAGAGCGACATCGCTCTTTCCTTAGCCTGAGACCCCGACCCCTTGGGTAAGGTTCCCCCCGCCAATTCGCTTAGTTTTTTCATCTGTTGCAACCAAGTAGCACGAGCTATAATTGAAGCAGCCGCAACCACTGGGTCCGACTCCGCTTTGGTGCGCATGCGTAAGTCAAAGTCTTTTCCCTCCACATACTTTTGCACGAGTGGTTGTTTAGTAAATTGATCAAGCAATCCCCAGGCTGGTTTTTTTTCTTCAATTGCATCATTGAGCGATCGTCCGTGTAGCCAAGCAAGAAACTTATTCAAATTGCTGTCGAATTTTAAATAAAGTTCATTATATTTAATCATGCTGGTGTAAGCCACTTTGACCACTGCCCCTTTTGTTTCTTTGATTTGCTTGGCCATTTTCAAAATCGCTCCATCTGTAATTGTCTTACTATCCCTAATCCCCGAATTCATCCAATCTCGAACCATATCGCCATCTGCAACGACACAAGCAGTTACCACAGGCCCGAACAAATCACCCTTCCCACTTTCATCCAATCCCGCATGAGTTTCAAACCATTCTGGATTATTTACCTCTTCATAGCCCAGTAAAAATTCTCCGGTAATTTCGGGTTCGAGAATATTGGCTACAAAATCCTCCGTCTTTCTACCTTGAACAACGAGTTTTCCACTTTCATAGACAACGACTTTAACCAATTCACCATCGAATGCATATCGGGCATATTGAACAGTTCGGGTAGGCCAATCCCTAGATTTTAGAGAATTCCCAAGTTTGTCCATTTGCTCGTTTGATAATTTTAGGGTGTAGGATTTTTTTTTCTTTCTCTCTTCCCCTTCTGAATTTAAAGCTTTGCTTGCCATATCTAAATTATCAATGGAAAAGACCAAAGGAAAAAGCAACTGCCAACCATGAATAATTTACTCACAAAGCACATTCTTGAGAAATCGAAGGAACTTGAAGGCTTTCAAATCGACCTGCTTGAATGGTATGATGAATATAAACGAGAGCTTCCCTGGCGTACCAATTCATCCCTTTATAAAACGGTTGTATCAGAATTCATGCTTCAACAAACCCGTGTTTCCACAGCTTTACCCTATTTTGAGAATTGGATTAAAAGATTTTCTGATTTTCACTCCCTTGCTCAGGCTAATGAAGAAGACATTCTCAAAGGATGGGAAGGATTAGGTTATTATTCGCGGGCTCGAAACCTTCACAAACTTGCAAAAATTGTGAGTTCTTGGAAATTAATTCCCCAGGATGCAAAGTCGTGGCAGGCACTTCCAGGAATTGGACCTTATATTTCAGCCGCAGTTACCAGTATTGCCTTTAATCAACCCGAAGCAGTTTGCGACGGAAATGTAGTACGGGTACTTAGTCGAATCTTTGCCCATGGTGAACTATTCAAAGACGGTTCCGTTGCTCAAAAAAAATTACAGCCCCTCGCTCGCGAACTTCTAAACATTCAAAGACCCGGCGATTACAATCAGGCAATTATGGAGCTCGGTGCGACGGTTTGCCATCGTCAATCTCCCGCTTGTACTACTTGCCC
>CAWUUU010000232.1:0-3317 GCA_963924995.1 uncultured Opitutales bacterium | reverse complement strand
TCGAAGAAAACCCAAAGGAAGACCTATTTACACACACTCAAAAATTAGTCCTTGAATTTTCAGACCTCCTCCAAGCCGTATCGGAAAGCACCCAGCATGATAATAAAATTTGTGAGGCTGACAGTAAAAAAATCCGCAAGGAATGGGAGGAACTTAAAGGAGTGGGTGAGTCATTTGTTCACGCCTGCGAAAAAGACTTCTTCTAGAAGTTAATACTCCGATCACCTCACAATTATTGTGGAAAAGTAAGCGCGATCCCCTCGCGGATATTAATCTCTCCGCGTATCGATAAAATCTAATTCACTCCATTTACCTACTTGATCTATCGAATGACACACCTGTGGCTAATTTTTGAAATGTAAGACTTAGGAAGTTTTATAACTCCTCCAATCTTTGGTTTACTTTTCCAAGCTTGTCTTTTTTGATATTTTCAATCGAAAGAGGTTTGCAGGCTAATTGCTAAATACCTAGAGTATTCAATTTGAAAACTACCGACCCACATCCAAAAATGGCCCATTCATCGACGATTATTTATACCAAAACTGACGAGGCACCCGCACTTGCCACTCATTCCCTTCTCCCTATCTTACGGGCATTTACCTCGACCAGTGGTGTCAAATTCGAATCCAAGGACATTTCATTAGCCGCCCGCATTCTCGCTCATTTCCCTAGTTCGCTCAGCGAAGATCAACGTATCCCCGACGCCCTGACTGAACTCGGAGCACTCGCCACCACTCCCGAGGCCAATATTATCAAACTCCCTAATGTAAGTGCCTCTATTCCCCAGCTCAAGGAAGCAATTATAGAACTACAATCCAAGGGCTTTCCCATTCCCCATTTTCCCGACGACCCTCAAACAGAAGAAGAGAAATCTATTCGCTCAAGCTACGCAAAAGTGCTCGGTTCCGCGGTTAATCCCGTCCTTCGCGAGGGAAATTCAGATCGCCGGGTGGCCAAACCAGTCAAGGAATTTGCTCAGAAGAACCCGCATTCAATGGGGCCATGGGCCACCGATTCCAAGACGCATGTCGCCCACATGGAAAAGGGAGATTTTTACGGAAGCGAGCGTTCACACACCCTCGCCAATGACTCCAAAGTCAGCATTCAACTGGAAACAAAAAACGGAGAAATCATCTCTCTCAAAGAAGGTCTCAATTTACTCGCACAGGAAGTCATTGACGCTTCCCTCATGAGTAAAAATGAACTCCGTTCTTTCCTTGCCCGGGAAATCAAAGACGCCCAGCAAAAAGGGATCCTCTTTTCCCTCCACATGAAAGCCACCATGATGAAGGTTTCCGACCCGATCATATTTGGCCATTGTGTCAGCGTATTCTATGAAGATATTTTAAATAAATACTCAACCGAACTCGAACCACTCGGGATCAACCTGAACAACGGAAGCCAGGGCCTCTTTCACAAAATCCAAAACTTACCCGACGATCTAAAGGCACGAATAAACGCGGATATTGAAATTCTCCACCAAGAAAAACCCGCCCTTGCCATGGTTAATTCCGATAAGGGAATCTCCAACCTTCATGTGCCCAGCGATATTATTATCGACGCCTCCATGCCGGCAATGATCCGAAATTCCGGGCAAATGTGGGGCCCCGACGGCCAGGCCAGAGATACCAAAGCAGTCATACCCGATCGAAACTACGCCTCCGTATTCCAGGAAACCATTACCTTCTGTAAAGAAAATGGTGCCTTTGATGTCACCACGATGGGCAATGTATCAAATGTCGGACTGATGGCGAAAAAAGCCGAAGAATATGGCTCACACGATAAAACTTTTGAAATCCCCCACGACGGCACCATCCGTGTGGTCGACCAAGAAGGCACTACCCTTCTCTCCCATTCAGTTGAACAAGGAGATATTTGGAGAATGTGCCAGACCAAAGATGTGGCGATTAAGGACTGGGTTAAACTCGCTGTCTCTCGTGCCCGTGCCACCGGTGCACTCGCTATTTTCTGGCTCGATTCCGACCGGGCTCACGACCGCGAATTGATTAAGAAAATCAACGCCTATCTTCCCGAACACAATACCGATGGACTCGACATCGAGATCCTCTCTCCCGCCGAAGCCACCCGTAAGACCTGCCGTCGTTGTAAAAGAGGCCTCGATACCATATCTGTTACCGGAAATGTATTGCGCGACTACTTAACCGACCTATTCCCCATCCTCGAACTGGGAACAAGTGCGAAGATGCTCTCCATTGTTCCCCTACTCGCAGGAGGTGGATTATTCGAGACCGGAGCTGGTGGTTCTGCCCCCAAACATGTCCAACAATTTGTCCAAGAAGGCCATCTCCGTTGGGATTCACTTGGTGAATTTCTGGCCATCGGAGTCTCCCTCGAAGACCTCGCTGAAAAGACTGACAATGCCCAGGCAAAAATTCTCGCCGATTGCCTAAACCAAGGAATTGGAAAATTCCTCGACGAGAACAAATCGCCCTCGCGCAAAGTCAACGAACTCGATAATCGAGGCAGCCATTTTTACCTCGCACTCTTCTGGGCCGAAGCACTCGCCGCCCAAGACGCAGATGCCGAGCTCAAGAATCGCTTCTCCCCCCTTGCTCAAACCCTTCGTACAAACGAGGATGCAATCGTCCAAGAATTAAACGACGCTCAAGGCTCTTCTGTAGACCTAGATGGGTACTACCTCCCCGACGAAGAGAAAGCCTCTACCGCCATGCGCCCAAGCAAGATATTTAACGACGCCCTCGCCACGCTCGGCTGAGCTCGTCCACTTATCCCAGAGGGCTAAACCCGGGGTATGAAAACACTTTTTTTTTGTGATTATGCATTACTGCAAGATGTAAAGTTACGATCCATCTCTCCTCGCACCTTGTCATTGCGAAGTGCGTACGTGGTGACCAACACGGAAGCCTATCGGCATCCCAGTCCTACCCTTATATTCCACTTGTGCGGACACAGTCTACAGCAACAGCTTCGCCCATGTGTGACAAGGTAGGTGGTCAGATTGGTGAATACTGAGAAAGGTAAAAAAGGCTCGAGTTTAGGATGCGAAATTACGCCGGGGCTCCGCGTGCCTGGCATGGCCCTTTTGGGCTACCGCCCTTTTGGTCCAAGCCCATCCCGCTCCGCCTTCCCCTTCCGCCATGTCCGTCATCCTTCCGTACATTGCTCCCTTGCTATTGCTTTTGGAAACCAACACGGAAGCCAAGGGTGCTGCTGCGGAGGCTCGGGGTGCTGTTGAAGCGCTTAGCTGAACGCAGGAACGTCCCGTCGATGTTCCAGGAACCACCCCGTACGACCCGATTCGAGCCCGAAGCCGGTCCGGTAGGATCAACCACCGG
>CAWUUU010000231.1:0-8631 GCA_963924995.1 uncultured Opitutales bacterium | reverse complement strand
TTTTTTGCGTATAAGCGACCAGATTGTCCATCACGATAAACAAGGTTATAAATTTTATCATCGTCTCTTCGAAAAATTGAAACTCTCATTGGGTTTTTACCCACAAACATTTTCTCAGCTATTTTCATAACCTTCATCACTCCGTCCTTTCCGATCACAATAATATCATCGAGGTCAGAGCATTTTTCAATCGATTCGTCTTTCTTTAATCCATAACCAGCAAAACCATCTTTTCGATTAATATAAAGTGTCTCGCTGGCAACCACTACTTTGGATGCCACAATTTTGTCAAATGCAACTAATTCTCCGTTTTCGCCAACACTCAATTCAGTTTTCCGCTCCCTGCCATTTCCATACTTCTTCATTAATTCTTTAAAATAACGAATCGTATATTTAGTAATTTGACTAAGGTGTCCTTTGACCACTTCAATTTCTTCTTCGAAGCCTTTAATTAACTCGTCCGCACGAAAAGTATCGTACTTGGAAATCCTCTTAATCTTTATTTCAAGCAATCTTAAGATATCATCCTCGATGATGGGGCGATGAAATAATTTAATGTAGGGTTTTAAACCTTTATCAACGGCCGCAATCACTCCCTCCCAAGTTTCTTCCTTCTCGATATCTCGATAAATTCGTTTTTCAATAAAGATTTTTTCAAGAGAGGCAAAATGCCATTTTTCCTGTAGTTCACCCAGTTTGATCTCAAGTTCTTTTTGTAAAAGATCACGGGTTAGAAAAGCCGCAGATTTAATCAGGTCGTTTACAGAAATAAATTGAGGATGATTATGTTGAATAATACACGCATTGGGTGCCAAGCTCACTTCACAATCAGTAAAAGCATATAAGGCAGGTAAAATATCTTCAGCTGAAATGGTTGAAGGTAGGTGAATCATGATTTCCACAAACTCTGCAGTGTTGTCCTCAATTTTAGAGATCTTGATTTTACCTTTGTCATTTGCAGATAGGATTGAATCAATCAAACTAGTCGTCGTTGTACCAAAAGGAATCTCAGTCACCTTAAGAAGATGCTTCTTTACCTTTTCCATTCGAGCGCGCACCCGAACGCGTCCACCACGTGCTCCACCATTATAATCAGTACAATCAGCAATTCCGCCCTGATGAAAATCGGGGAGTAAATCAATGGGACTTTTACGCAGTGCATCTATTAACGCATCCAGAATTTCATTAAAATTGTGAGGGAGAATCTTAGTGGAAAGACCAACTGCAATTCCCTCTGCTCCTTGAGCCAAGAGAAGAGGGAACTTAACCGGAAAAGTGACAGGTTCCTTATTTCTTCCATCATAAGAAGAAGCCCAGACCGTTACTTTGGGACTAAAAACAACCTCCAATGCGAATGGGGTAAGCCGAGCTTCAATGTAACGAGGTGCGGCTGCGGAATCGCCCGTGAGTAGATTCCCCCAATTTCCCTGCATGTCAATCAACAGGTCTTTTTGACCGAGTTGAATCATCGCATCTCCAATCGATGCATCACCATGTGGATGATACTTCATCGTATTCCCAATGACATTAGCGACTTTGTTGTAACGACCATCCTCTAATTCACGCATAGAATGTAAAATCCTACGCTGAACTGGTTTCAGACCATCATCTGCATGGGGAACTGCCCGTTCTAAAATTACATAAGATGCGTAATCAAGAAACCAATCGCCATACATATCGTCGACATAAATAGCATCATCTTCATCTCTACCAGCACCCTCATCTGTGAGGAGAGCTTCTGGATCAAATCTTCGAATTACAACTTCTTTTGGATCCTCAGTAGCAACCACTTCGGCTGGAATGTTTTCTGACTCGGGTTCGTTTTTTTGTTCAGACATCTTAACAATTACTTTAAATAATTAAGCGGCCTCTCCATCAGATAAAATTTCAGGTGAGGTAAGTGATTTCTTTTTCGCATTTACTTCACCCTGCTCGACCTCATTTTTCTCCACAATATCAGTCTCAAAACGAAGGTTTCTTATAATATATTGTTGTCTCTCAGGAGTATTTTTACCCATAAAAAACTTAAGCATTTCTTTAATTGATTCATGGGCATCAATTTTGACCGGATCTAAACGGATATCATCCGCAATAAAATGTTTAAATTCATCGGGAGAAATTTCCCCTAATCCTTTAAAACGAGTTATTTCTGGATTTTTTCCCAAAGTTTTAAGTGCCGCGTCTCTCTCCGCATCATCATAGCAATAGAGAGTAGTTTTTTTATTCCTCACACGAAATAAAGGAGTTTGTAAAACAAAGAGATGCCCTTGACGAATTAACTCAGGGAAGAATTGTAGGAAAAAGGTAATAAGTAATAATCGGATATGCATGCCATCAACATCCGCATCAGTTGCAATTACCACCTGATTATAGCATAAGTCTTCTAAATCTTCCTCAATGCCGAGAGCCGCTTGAACTAAATTGAATTCTTCATTTTCGTAGACAACTTTCCGGGTTAAACCGAATGAATTTAAGGGCTTACCTTTGAGGCTAAAAACCGCCTGAAATTGAACATCTCGTGCCTTTGTAATTGAACCACTTGCAGAATCTCCCTCTGTAATAAACAAAGTACTTTTGAAACGATTTTTATCCTTTGAGTTCAAGTGTACCCGACAATCTCGTAGTTTCCGGTTATGGACTTTACTCTTTTTAGCCCGTTCACGAGCAATTTTTTGAATTCCTTTAAGCTCCTTCCTTTCCCTTTCACTTCTTTGAATTTTACGTTGAAGAGCATCCGCCGTCTCAGGATTTTTATGTAAAAAATTATCGAGTTTTTCTTTGAGGAAGTTGCCGATGAATGAACGAACAGTTTCACCATCTGGGGACATAGTTAAGGACCCCAATTTCGTCTTAGTTTGTGATTCAAAGACCGGTTCCTGCACTTTCACACTAATCGCTGCAACTAAGCCGCCACGAATATCAGGTGCATCAAAATTCTTTTTCGTGAAGTCACGAATGGTTTTAACTAAACCCTCACGAAATGCAGCCTGATGTGTGCCTCCCTGAGTGGTATGCTGTCCATTGACGAAAGAAAAATAATCTTCTCCGTATTGTTCGATATGCGTAAAGGCGACTTCAATATCGTCCCCTTCCAGATGTATAAAAGGATAAAGGGATTCTTCAGCAAGATTTTCTTCAAGTAGATCTTTCAATCCATCTTTTGAGCGAAAGCGCTTTCCATTATATTTGATAGTTAATCCTCTATTCAGATAACTGTAGTAGCGCATCATACGCTCAACATATTCATTCCGATAGCGATATTTTTTAAACATCTCCGCATCCGGGGTAAATGTGATCAGAGTACCGTTCTCTTCTTTTGTCCCCTTATTTTTTTTATCCATGGATTGGGGTTCACCACAAGAGAATTCAATTCTTCTTGTTTCTCCTTCACGGAAAGACTGAATGTCAAAATGACTAGAAAGTGCATTGACTGCCTTAATTCCGACTCCATTTAATCCCACCGACTTTTTAAAAGCTTCAGAATCGTATTTCGCTCCAGTGTTTATCTTGGATGAACAATCGAGTAATTTCTCCAAGGGAATCCCTCTACCATGATCGCGAACCACCACATTTTGACCATCGCACTTAATATCAATTTCTTTACCAAAGCCCATGACAAATTCGTCAATACAATTATCAAGGACTTCTTTAAGAAGCACATATATGCCATCGTCTTCCGATGATCCATCGCCCAACTTACCAATATACATCCCAGGTCTGAGACGTATATGCTCTTTCCAATCGAGCGATTTTATACTATCTGCTGTATAATTATGTTCCGCCATTTTTCCCAAAATTCCATTCCACCTTAAATCTTTATGTGAAGAAGATTTGCCTTTGTCCACAGGAAAAATGAATTATAGTGAAAAATTTATTCAAACAAGCTTTTCTTTAAATGATCAATAATTACTGGCTCGCCTTTCAACAACTAGGAGATCGTCGGATTTGGAAACCCGTTCTATGGGCAACCCTTTTTTCCTTAGTCACACTCACACTCATCATTATTTTAGGCACTTCTGTCTCAGGATGGTTTTTCGACTCAATCTTTTCATATTTTGATTCATATGAAAAAGGTTCTTGGGTAAGAATTGCCGCACAATCGATCATCACTATTTTTCTTTTCTTTCTTGGATTCTTTTTCTTCGGCTCAATCCATGCCGCTTTTTTAGGTATATTTATTGATGATATAATTGATGCGGTTCAGGAAAAACACTACCCAGGAATTACCCTTCAACCGGCTCCAAAAATGGTTACATCAGTGATAATTTCTCTTCGCTTAGTAATCCTTAGCTTGGTGGTTAATCTGATTGCGGCTCCCCTATATTTACTGGGATGGTTTTTTCCTCCCATTGGAATTACTCTGCAATTATTTGTGAATGGATTTTTATTCGGAAGGGAATATAGAATTACTCTTAAGCAAAGATTACCCAAAGAAATATTTAATAAAACTCAGTCCTTTACCCGTTACGGCATGTTAGGGGCAGCATTTTTAATGGTACCAATTGCCAACTTTATTGCTCCCTTAATGATTTGTAATTCTATTTTCCATGCAATTATTAAAAAAAATTCAAACCGTTAAACTGGGTCGAGGTTATTTTTTTATCCCTTGGATAGAATCCAATAATCTGGCATGGTATAAACGAGCAACATGCCACATATAAGTTCCCGTTTGCCGACCATATTTGTTAGTCGTAGCCTGTGCTAAATATTCAAGGGCACGCGGAGGATCATCTCCAGTAAGTTCTAAAAAGATCCCTACATAAAAAGAAGCATGAAAATGCACACGAATTGCATACTTTTCAGGAAAATGTTGTTCCTTAATTTTTATAAAAACTTCATTTGGAGTGATATCGCCAGCAAACATCGAATAGAGCCAGGGGTATGGTGGACGATCGTCCTTAGAATAATTAAGAATGCCTTTCCTCGCTACCTTAAGTCCACTCTCTTTGTACTGGGACATAAACCTCCAAATTCCATTTTCACGATCGATATTATCATATTGATGATAAATCTCGAATTGACGGGCAGCTTTGCTAAAATCTGAAAGATAAAAATAAGCAATGCCCAGGCGCCAATGAGAAACTGCTAACTTGGGACTCAATTTAATCATTTTTTCATAATCCATCCGAGCTCCCAAAAAGTCCCCTAAAAATAAACGGGCGTCTCCTCGACTGGAGTAAGATGAAACCTCAGTCGGATTTTTTAAAATTCTCGATGTTAAACTTTTCTCTAATTCGGAATACTTTTTTTTAATTCCAGATAATTCGTGAGCAGGTAGAAGATTAAATTCTGATTCCGAGAGAAGATTAAAAAAAGGATACAATAAGAAAAAAATGGAACGAAGAATCATTTGGGAAACTCGCCCTTGAAACGGGTACCCTTAATTGTGCCATTCTCATCCCATTCCTCAATTAAACCAACTGCTGTTCCCTCAACCATTTTAGTTCGTGATTTCATTTTACCATTTTCATAAAAATCAACTGCAGCTCCATCATAGGCGGATTCCTGATCAATTTTATACCACAAACCATCTTTACGAAATTCAAGTTCCTTACTCTGGTCTGCTTGAGGAAGTGAATTCATATCTTCTAGTTTATTCTCGGGCTCAGTTAGGTTTTCACTTGAACATTGAGAAGGTAACCAAACAATGGCAATTCCGAGTAACAAAACTGTACCTATCCACCAATAAGCAACGGGGGAAAACAATCGGCGACGGGGAAGTTCTTCAAGGTCAGGTAAGTCTGGAAATTTTTGATCAGTCATACTTAAAAATAAAAGCCAAGATTAGGTTAATTAAGCAAGGCATAAAGGAATACATTCATTCCTAACCTTGAATAAAAAGCGTGGGCATAATTACTTATTTCTTCTCCCGAATAATATTTAAAAATTCTCCACTTTCCATTTGGCTCTTGGACCCAAAGGGGACGTTGTCCATTTTCTGAATAAATAATATCTTTTAATCCATCCTCCCGAGTAACTTCGTATGTTCCTCCAGAAAAAGAGGCAAGTTTTAGATTTTGATTAAAATTCTCGGCCGATTCTCGAACTCGAAATGAAATCGGAGGAATCCACGCACCAAACTCATCTCGCCCCCACCCCATCGCACAAATGGGAGAGGCCACACAGGCCAATCGGCCTTTCACTTTGATTCCTACAAATGAATAAGTAGCTTGAGGCCATTTTTCTCGTTCCACAAAGGAAAGTACGGTTTCGGGAAGTCGTTTTTGATCGGCCTGTATTTTGAGATCTTCATTCTTGGGCAATCCTTGAAAAAAAGTTCTGAATAAGTCATGATCCCGCCCCAGAGGAATGAAAGTTTTTTCTGGAAGAACTAGAGAAAAAAGCTCTTTAATTTCAGGCCTTTCTTCCCATGCTGCATAACTATGCCCCAAGTCAGCACCAAGAAATGAGGCCTTGATTCCCGCATCCAAATAAACAAACCCTCCTTGCTCCATGTAACGCCGCAAGGCGTCTCTTTCTTCAAGCGGAAACTCTAAATTTGGTTGTTCATCACAGTTGATATACAGGATCGGATTTTCAAGCAATCGCTCATCGGTCAAACTATTTATATAAAGTGGATCGGTATCAAAACGGGCATTCGTTTGCTCGTTCATCGTTTTGAGTAAACTGGGCAAGGCATCTGGATATCTCCGTATCGAATTTTCCTGCCTCAATAATTGAACAATTCTTACGCTTCCCTCTGTCGACTGAGCGGTGCTTTGAATAAATAAAAAAGGAGAAGACGCAATTAATACAATCAATAAATTTACAAATAATCTCATGGTTGAACTCCTAGTTTGCTTAACTCATTCCTTGCCAAGTGCGAAATCCGATTTTGAGGATTTCGGGAAATATAGTCTAATAAAAGGGGTACGCCTTCTTTTTTATCCTCTAACAAACCATCCATCGCCGCACGCTGAATGACATAATTATCATCCAGCAGGGACCTGTTCATTATTTTCAACCAACCGGGAACCCGCCGAACAGACATTGCCCGTATGGTCGTTGAGCGAACAATAGTATCCTCATCAATTAACAAATCAAAACCAAGCGCTTCAACTGCACCCTGCTTTGCATTTAATAAAGATTGTGCGGCAAAAATCCTGACATCCGAAAATTTACTTTCAACCAAAACGCTCAATTCGTTTTCTGACAAATCGTTGGTTCGACCACGCAATGTGTTCAAAACTACTTGCCTAACTTCTTTGTCTGGGTCTTTTGTCGCAGGCAACCAAATCGAACTATCCTTCCACCCACCACTTAAATTAATAAACCTTTGCCATGCGATGGTGCGAATTTGAGAACTACTATGCTCAGTCAATGCACGATATACTTCGACTCCATCCACCCCCAATGCTGATACGGTGTATAGAATTGTGGTAACCTGACTCGAAAGTCCATTCACTCCCAGCAAGAATTTCTTGATTTTTTCGATAACTGCCACAGGAACCCGTTCCCCAAATCGGGCTAATTCGACTGCGGCCATTGATAAAACCTCGGGATCTGAATCACGAGTCATTTCCCTTAAAATTCCTCTATAGCCCGGGTGATAACTATTAGCATTACGAGCAACCGTCACCACTTTTAAACGAATTCCTTTATCCCTGTGCCTCGATAATTCTTTCACCCGATTGACAATTATAGACTGTGATGCACTCGATGAAATTCTCTCCAGTGCAGTAAGCAGAACCCCAAGATCGGAATCAGAAAGTAATTTTTCAAGTGTGAGTAGAGGAAGGCTGACTTGAAGATAAGAATGATATTTAAGGACATTTTGCCGTACTATTGCATCTTTATCTAAAAAAGCATCCTGTGTCATCTTATACAAATCCGGTCTCATCTTCGAAGGTACAGAACGATAAACTTTCCTTCCGTTGATCTCTACAACCTCCATTCCACTTCTCATCATTCCTGTAATCATTCGTGGAATCATCGTGGATACTTCCCGGCGAACTTCTACATCAGAATCTCCCAGCTTGGAATATATTTTTTCTACCAAAATTTTATCATAAATATAAAAACCATTCGAGGCATGTTCCGCGAGCGAAACCATGACCGCTCGTCGCACTAAAGCACTTGTATCATCTAGAGCACTAATTAAGAGCATTGAGGTTGTCTTCGAGCGATACTTACCCAGAAGTTTAGCCGCACCGACACGACGTCCCACCTCATTATTTTTTAAATCTTCACGGGCTCGCGCGATTGTTTCTTCTTCACTGGAACGCTTTGCAGGAATTAGAATACTCGATGAGTTTCCTTCGAGTATATCGGCACCATCACCAATTTTGGCTTCTAACTGAACACTGGATATAGGAATCTGTCCTTTAAGCGAAACGCCCAAAACGAATAGGAATAAAACAAGTAATTTCACAATCATCTTAAACCAGCCTGCCTTCTTATGATCCACTCGCTTCCTGCAAGAAGGAAAAGAATTATAAATATAATCCACGCATTTGCTAGGCTATGTCGCTTTCGAACGGATGGTAAATCCTCAGCAAATGTAGGCTCCCACCCGTTCTTCATTTCTTCCACTGATAAATACTGCCCACCCGTTAATTTGGCGAGCATTTGCAATTCAAGCCGAGCAAAAGAAACATCTACCGCTTCCTCTCCCGCCTCCGACACACGAAG
>CAWUUU010000230.1:0-7781 GCA_963924995.1 uncultured Opitutales bacterium | reverse complement strand
GAAGGTATGAGCCCCGAACAAAAAAAAGACATTAAACATCGGCTCAGAAATTTAAGGAATTTACAACCCGAGGGACGAAGTAAGGAACTTCGAGCTCTTCGTCATCGTCAAGATGTACTGAGTAAGTATTGGAAATCACTTGATCCAGAAATGCGTAAGGAGGAAATGAGCAACTTTCATCAACTGAATTTTGTAGATCGTACGAAATATTTCAATCAAGTGAATGCCTTAAAATAACCCTCCTTTACACAATTTGAAATAGGTAATGACGATCAACCCTATTAGAAAAATTTGGAAATATTCTTTTTTTGCCTTGCACAAGGTAATCGAATTCTAATTTGTATTAATATTAACGATTATATTTCTTTTATACCATGAGCAAAAGTTACCAGAAAACCTTTCATTATTCACGTCGTGCATTCTTGGGTGCATCTGCATCTGCTGCTTTCTCTTTCACCTTTTTACCTTCACGGGTCTTTGGAGCGAATGAGCGATTACAGATTGCGGGGATTGGAGTGGGTGGAAAAGGGAAAAGTGATTTTGATCATGCATCGGTTCATGGTGATGTTGTAGCCGCTTGTGATATTGATTCGCGTCGATTGGATGTCGCATTAAGGAAGCATCCAGATGCAGTCAAGTTTTCTGATTATCGAGAATTGATCAATCAGTTTGGAGATAAAATTGACGCACTCACAGTGAGCACACCCGACCATACCCACGCACCCGCTGCGATGATGGCGATGCAAAAGGGTATTAATGTTTATGTACAGAAACCCATGACGCATACAATTTGGGAAGCTCGTCAAATGACTACAATTGCAAATAAGAAAGGAATTTGTACTCAAATGGGGAATCAAGGAACTGCAGAGAATGGACTCCGTGAGGGTGCCGAGTACATACGTTCGGGAGGTTTGGGTAAAGTGAAGGAAATTCATGCCTGGACCAATCGCCCAGTTTGGCCGCAAGCCCCAGGCATTATTGCGCGTCCCTCTGAAGTGATGTCTGTACCCGAACATGTTGATTGGGATTCATTTGTGGGCCCAGCTCCAATGAGGCCCTACAATTCTTGCTATGCCCCTTTTAAATGGCGTGGATGGTATGATTATGGAACTGGCGCGTTGGGTGATATGGCTTGCCATACCACAAACTTAGCTTTTATGGGCTGTGAACTTACCCAGCCAACCAAGGCTGAATCAGTGAATACTGGACCGATTAATGATGAGACTTATCCCTCCTGGGCAACCATTAATCTCTATTTCCCTAAAACGGAAAAACATGGACCGATTAAATTCCATTGGTATGAGGGAAAAGTGGGTAATAATGGAAAAGATAATAAGGGGATTAAAAACCTTCCTCCGATGGATCTTTTTCATGGCCAGGCCCCTAAAAATAGCGGCCTTCTTATTGTAGGTTCTGACGGTATTATGTATTCTCCTAATGATTATGGTGCCGATTGGTTGGTTTATAAAAGCGGGAAATGGCATAAGAAAAATGAAGTTGAATTACCGGACCAATCCATTCCACGAAATGGAAGAGGTGATGCGGGGATGAAGGAAGAGTGGGTCAAGGCGATCCGAGAGAACAAGCCTGAAATCGCTATTTCAAATTTTAATTATGCAGGGAATTTAACAGAATCTATTTTGCTTGGTAATGTTGCGATGCGGGTGGGTGGAAAATTTAATTGGAATGCCAAAAAGCTTTCGAGTAATCGTGAAGATGCGAATAAATTAATTTCGAAAGCGTACCGAGCCCAATGGGGTTTTGAACCTGCTTGATCATAAAATTCATGTATTGGGCGAAAATTCGCCGTCCATAATTTAGACTTTTACTCGTAGAAAGGTAAGGAGATCGAATAGATTTCATCCAATTGCTTCATTTTGGGCAATTGGCATCTATCGGGCTTTGACTTTTGCTAGTTTTTAAAACGCCTAGGTTTAACCTCTTGCAATCGAATGGTTTGACGGTTTATTGAAACGATCTATTTTTCTGAATTATATTTCAATATTAAATTTTAATGAATGTACCCTATTACCAAGTGAACGCATTTAGTAAGGGATCCTTTTCCGGGAACCCTACTGGTGTGTGTATTTTAAAAGACTGGCTATCCACCGATGAATTACAAAGTATCGCGGCACAATCTTATTTGCCAGAAACGGTGTTTCTTTTTTTGAATTCACCAAATCAATGGTCTATCCGGTGGTTTTCTCCATTAGTAGAAATAGATTTGAGCGGGAATGGAATGTTAGCTGCTTCTCATATTATTTTCGAAGAAGGTTTGTCTGATGGGGGGGAACCGCTCCACTTTTCCTCAAGTGTCGGAGTATTAAAGGTAGAAAAAGCAAAAAATGGATTATTGTGCGTGGAAATGCCCTCATTGAAATCACGTATCTGCATCGCATCGCCCCTCCTTGTTGAAGGATTGGGTGCTTACCCAGATGAAACTTATATTGGGATGGATTGTATGTGTGTATTTTCGGATGAATCAACTGTGGCAGATTTACAACCTGAAACGAGACTTCTGAAGCGAATTGGTAGTGCCCGTGGTATTATCGCCACAGCATTATCTGCTGATCCCAAGATTGATTATGTTACGCGCTTTTTTGCCCCTCGCTGTGGCGTGGACGAAGATGAAGTGACTGGTTCAATTCATAGCGTACTTGTTCCTTATTGGAGCAAGAAATTGGGGAAGGATAAAATGAGGGTCAAACAACTCTCTCCTCGAGGCACTTTAATTAGATGCGGAATCCAAAATGATCGCGTGTGGGTGCAGGGAAAAGCCGATATATTCTTACAAGGTCAGATTGTAATTTAATGAGACAGAAATAATCAAAACTAATGACAGGATCGAATTTTTTTGGAGCCTGCTATTTCGATGTTTTTTATTTTCCCAAGTGCTGACGATGTTTTTAATGATTTAAATGCTGAATGAATCATTTAGTTTAAATTAATTGTCAATGGTTGAGGTCGGCGCGCTTATTTGATTAATCAAAATTATCGAATGCCTCCTCAAAATTTTTAATCTATTAAATATCGTTTTGACCCTTGTCTCTCAATAAATTGGAGGCAGAATAAAAGGATGAACTTTTCCTTTCGAAAATTTTCTCTCAATTTCTCCCACTTCTTTTTAACCCTTTTATTTTCACTAAGCTTATGGGCAGACGAAGATCCCAGAGTTAGTTTTTATAAGGAAATTCGACCTATTTTTCAGGCCAATTGTAATGGTTGTCATCAACCTGCGAAAATGAAGGGCGATTATTTAATGACTGACTTTTTATCCTTGATTAAGGGAGGAGAAACGGGAGAACCCGCAATTGTGCCCGGGAACCCTTTAGCCAGTTATCTAGTCGATCAAATCATGGTTGATACAGATGGATTTGCGGAGATGCCTAAGGGGAAAGATTCCAAACCATTGCATTCAACCGAATACGAAAAAATCGTAAGATGGATTAAGGAGGGTGCGGTTGATGATTCTCCAGAAGGTTCGCGGGCAAAATATAGCATGTATAATCCGCCTCTGTATGGCATTCCTCCTTCAATATTGTCCTTGTCCTATTCTTCAGATGGAAAACATCTTGCATTAACTGGGTTTCATGAAGCAATTGTACACAACGCAGATGGTAGTTCTGTAGTTGCTCGATTAGTGGGACTTTCCGAGCGAATAGAATCGGTGGCATTTTCACCAGATGGTAAGAGTTTAGCTTTATCTGGTGGACAGCCCGGAAGGATGGGAGAAGTCCAAGTATGGGATTGGAGTGCGAAGAAATTAAAACTTTCTCATTCGGTAACTTATGACACGCTATATGGAATCTCCTGGTCGCCAGATGGCAAATTACTCGGGTTTGGTGGAAGTGATAATTCTGTTCGTATCGTTCAATCTAATGACGGTAAGCAGGTATCCTACATGTCTGGGCATAATGATTGGGTGAGGGGGACGGTTTTCTCGGCGGATGGAAATTCAATTTTTTCGGTCAGTCGTGATAAAACAGTTAAGAAAACCGATGTTAAAACCGAGAGGTTTATTGGTAATGTAACCACACATACCCCTGGAATATTAAGTGGGGGGCAAAATTCAATTGCAGTTCGTCCTGGTAAAACTGAGTTGCTTGTTGGCGGGGCAGATGGGAGACCCAAACTATTTAGGCAACTAACGAAAGCCGCACCTGCGGGTGGAGGCAATCCGAATCAAATTCGTGAATTCAAGTCTCAACTTGGTCGAATTTTCTCCGTCTGTTTTAATCCTAAAGGAAATCTGGGCTTCGCGGGTAGTAGTCTAAATGGAAAAGGAGAGATCGCATGTTTCGAGATTGATACGGGCAAGGAACTTTGGAAAAAGCCCATGCCTAGCACAGCAATATATTCATTGGCTTGCTCGCCAGATGGCAAAATATTGGCATCTGGGGGATATGACGGATTGGTTCGTCTACATAAAATATCTTCGGGCGAAATTCTCCAAGAATTTATCCCTGTTCCAATAACTCCAAAATCTGGTCAGGAAAAGAACTTTTTATTACTCTGTGAAAAGCGAGAAGAAGAACTTATCGGGATTGAATCTTTAGCGAAGGAATCAATTGTTAAAAACTTGGTTCTTGAGCCTAAGAAGATATCAATTTCCCGAGCGATTGATTACACCCAACTACTTTTAACTGCGGATTTAGGTGGCGGAAAACATGCGGATGTTACTCGTATGGCGAAATGGACTGTTCAAGGAGACACGGGTACGGTCAGTCAACGAGGTTTATTTTCTCCGAATAAAAATGGGGAAGGAAGCATTGTCGCCCGCTTGGGTGAAATGGAAATATCAATCACAGTGAAGGTGGATGGTATGCAAAAGAAATGGACACCTGATTTCATTGAGGATGTAAATCCGATCATTTCAAAACTTGGTTGTAACTCGGGTACTTGCCATGGAGCCAAGGATGGAAAAAATGGCTTTAAGCTCTCACTACGTGGGTACGACGCGGTTTATGATGTACGCGGGTTTACTGATGATATGGCTTGCCGCAGAGTAAGTGTTGCTTCACCTGACAGCAGTCTGATGTTGCTTAAAGCATCAGGACGAGTGCCACATGAGGGGGGTAAGTTAATTGATTCTCAATCAAAATATTATCAAGTGATTCGAACTTGGATCGCCCAGGGTGCCTCGCTTAATGAAAAAGCAGTACGAGTAAAGAAGATTGAATTATTTCCGAAGGATCCAGTGGTGCAGGAGATTGGTTCGACTCAACAGATGAGAGTAGTGGCGAGTTTTTCTAATGGAAAAGTTCGTGATGTTACTCGCGAAGCATTTGTTACCAGTGGAAATGGCGAAGTTGCCGAGCATGACAAATTTAGTTTAATGACCACGCTACGTCGAGGAGAGGCTCCGATTTTAGCACGATACGAAGGAAACTATGCGGCTACGACGCTTACCGTTATGGGAGACCGCAAGGGTTTTCAATGGAAAGAACCCAAGTTTTATAATCAGGTTGATCATTTGGTGGCTAATAAGTGGAAAAGAATGAAAATTCTGCCTTCTGAAATAAGTGGAGATTTAGATTTTCTTCGTCGAGTGTATCTCGATTTAACTGGGCTTCCTCCAACCACAAAACAAGTTTTAGCCTTTACTGATCTAAAGGAGACTTCCAAATTGAGACGGGATCAATTAATTGATCAATTGGTGGGGAACGAAGAATTTGTTGAACATTGGACAAATAAGTGGGCGGATTTACTCCAGGTGAATGGTAAGTTTTTGGGTCGAGCGGGTGCGACTTCATTACGTAAGTGGATACATGGAGAAATCAAAAAGAATACTCCTTACGATCAATTTGTGAACAAGGTATTGACTGCATCGGGTTCAAATAAAGAAAATCCACCCGCGTCGTACTATAAGATTTTGAGGACTCCAGAGGATACGATGGAAAATACGACTCATTTATTTCTGGCAACCCGATTTAATTGTAACAAGTGCCACGACCATCCTTTTGAGCGATGGACTCAGAATCAATATTATGAAATGTCTGCTCATTTTGCCCAATTTAAATTATCAAAGGACCCGGCTTCGGGTAAAAGTGAGATCGGAAAGACTGCGGTCGAGCGGGGTAAACCACTTTATGAATTCGTAAAGGATGTTAAGTCGGGGGAGGTGAAGCATGAACGTACGGGGGTAGTCACTATTCCAAAGTTCCCTTATTCGGCCAAATTTGTTGAGAAACCTGGAATGTCCAGGCGGGCGAAATTGGCCGCATGGATGACATCGCCCGATAATGCTTATTTTGCCAAAAGTTATGTCAATCGGCTTTGGGGCTATCTTTTCGGGATTGGAATAATCGAGCCAATTGATGATATTCGAGCGGGTAATCCTCCCAGTAATCCAGAACTTTTAAGTTACCTCGAAGAGGAATTTATATCCAGCGGATTTAATGTTAGGCATGTAATTAAATTAATTTGTAAATCCCGTACCTATCAACTTTCCATCGCAACTCATTCATGGAACGAGGATGATACGATTAATTTTTCTCATGCCACTCCAAGACGTTTACCCGCGGAGACTCTCTTAGATGCAGTGTATCGCGTGACAGGTTCGAAAAGTAGGTTCCCCGGAGTACCTGTGGGTACTCGTGCAGCCTCCCTTCCAGATGTGGGTATTAGTTTGGCGGATGGATTCTTAAGCACTTTTGGTCGACCCGCCCGCGAGACTTCTTGTGAATGTGAACGAAATGGGGAGTTACAACTTGGTCCAGTTATGGCCTTGGTGAGCGGGCCCACAGTTAATAACGCCATTTCCGACCCAAACAATGCGATTGCTCAACTAGTCAAAGAGCAAAAAGATGACCGACAATTGGTCAATGAATTATTCCTTCGTATTCTGAACAGACCTGCAGTTAAAAAAGAAATTGAACAGAGCTTACCTTTATTTGGCGGTCAGCTTGATCAGGATCATAAGCAATTGACTCAAGAGTTAAACCAAGCGGAATCCGTGGTGAAAGATTCCCTTGCAGGCAAGGAGGAGGAAAGAAAGAAAGCAATAAATCATGCCAATTCTGATCTTGTTGCTTATCGCACCCAAAATGCCGATACGATTAAACAGGCGAAGAGCAAGCGAGATGTGATCATTAAAAAGGCAAAAGATGCGTTGCTTTCATTCGATCAAACCCTAGACGATAGACTAGTCATTTGGGAGAAGGATACTGCTTCTGGGAAGAGTGCCTGGCAGGAACTCGATATAAGTCAAATTACTTCCAAGATGCCGGGCGTCAAATTTGAACCACAAAAAGATGGATCCATTTTTGTGGCGGGTCGAAGTGCTAAAGGGAATTATGTAATTAAGACTACATCTAAAATTTCTAATCTTAGTGGAGTACGTGTCGAAGCCATGACCGATTCTCGATTGCCAAAGAACGGACCTGGACGATCTCCTGGCGATGGTAATTTCGTGCTGAGTGAAATGGAAGTTTTTGCAGAGCCCACAAAAAACTTGGTTCATTGGAAGAAACTCAAGGAGTGGAAATTTCTAAAAAATACGAACCTTCAACCATGGAAACCTAGTTCGCATTCACTTGTACAAGATGGAAACGAAAGCCTACTTTTTTCAATAAAAGGAAAATCGCTCAAGGTAACTGCGAAAGATTTCTACCATCTCGGTCCATTTACCGGTGTAGGTCTTAGCCAAAAAGCTGGTCCTGAATTAGAAAAAGTATTTGATCCCAACAAATCTTTTAAGCATCAAAATAAAGAAATTCGCTGGCAGGCAAAACCAGAATGGAATGAGGGTAAGTTGTATGGGAGCGTTTTTTCTGGGGATA
>CAWUUU010000229.1:0-5226 GCA_963924995.1 uncultured Opitutales bacterium | reverse complement strand
GAGGATGTTATGACTTCAGACCAATCGATGACGATGAAAATTTTGCGGGTAGCGAATACCTCCTTTTATCGTGGTAGTCGAGAACGAGTAACTGATGCAAATGAAGCGATTGGAACACTTGGCTTTGAGAAAATAAGAAATGTGGTCTTGACCGCATCGGTGTTCAAAATGTTTTCAGGGCCATCGGCTGAGCAGAAGTTTTCGCTCGAGGGACTTTGGAAGCATTGCCTTGGGGTAGCTTCAGCATCACGTTGTATCGCTAATTTTCTTGGTAAGTCATGGCATGAAAGAGCTTACACCTGCGGGTTAGTTCACGATATTGGGAAAGTCGCTCGATTTAAACTTGATGAAGGTGAAGCTGCGCAAGATTTTTTAAAGGATTCTCAGACTTCTCTTGATAAAAAGATTAATTTTTATAAATCAGAATTAATCAACCAATCTCCGCGTCACGATTATCTCGGTTACTTGATTTGTAAAAATTGGGGCTTGTCTGGTTTTGTAGAAGGAGTTGTCAGATGGCACCATGAGCCTATCCCGGAACGGCGGCAAAAAGTGACATCGACAGAGGCACACGATCTGATCGATTTAGTTATATTGGCAAATTGGGCTGTGAATGAACAAAAGTTTGGTTTTAGCGGACATGAAACCCCTGATAAACCAACTGATGCTTTACTCACTCGCCTTAATTTACATTCAACTCAAATTGATCAATTATATTCGCATATTGAAAACGAATTAAAAATGACAGAAGATTTCTGCAACCTACTTGATGAGGGTGGCGTTTAAATAAAAATTTTCAATTTAGGTTGATTCCGATTATTGAATTAATTAAGTAGGTTGTGTGGGAACAGAAATTATTGGTGGATTTATAGATTACAATTCTATTGGCGAAGAGTTAAAAGATAACTTGCCAACACTTCCCTCTGTGTTCGAATCTCTTTCGGATATGCTTAAAGATCCAAATTCTCCAACTCACTCTATCCGCGACATTATGAAGTCGGATCAAACTTTGACCATGAAAGTTTTACGTGTGGCTAACAGCGTACATTATCGTGGTGAAAGAGAAAGAGTCACCGATGTTGGAGAGGCGATTAGTACACTTGGTTTCGACAAGATTCATATGGTTATTCTAACCGCATCAGTCTTTAAAGCTTTCTCTTTCAAGAACGCCAAAGATCTCAATTATGACCCTGTCGAATTATGGAAACATAGTTTAGGCGTTGCGGTTGCATCCTCAACTATTGCCGAATTAACAAGTTATTGCCAAAGACAGAGGGCATATAGCTGCGGATTGGTACACGACATCGGAAAGGTCGCTCGTCTACAACTGCACCCTCAATCATTCTGTGAGGATGTGGGTGATGCTCTCTATGAGGAAATTCCTTTCATTGAAGTAGAAAAAAAGAAGAATTCCCCGACTCATGATCGAGTAGGTCAAATTGTGTGTAAAGAATGGGGGCTAAACAGAGATGTAGAGTCGGTCATTCGCTGGCATCATGAACCTAATATTATTGAAAGGGGAACGGTTGGGGAGGACGAACTTAATAATTTAATTGATGTTGTTTCTGTCGGGAATTGGCTTTCTCACTCTTTACATTTAGGTTTTAGCGGTCATCGATCTCACGGGGAAATATCTTCTGAGATAATGGAAAGATTATCGCTCGATGATGACCAACTAGATTATTTCAAGCAAGAAACACGAGAGAACTTTAAAGAATTTCGAAATTTTTTGAATTTAATCGAACGTGCCTTCGGATAGTTTTTTTCGTATACACTTGCCATTTTTGTTATTAATTCTCATTCGTAGTTATCTTTATTATTTTTCAAGGAATTTACCTTAAACACAAATAACATCAGTCAATGTCTATTAAAATTGGAATTAATGGTTTCGGTCGAATCGGCCGTTTAGTTTTTCGCGCTCTTGTCGATCAAGGTTTGCTTGGGAGCAAATTTGATGTGGTGGCAATCAATGACTTGGTTCCGTCTGACAATCTTGCCTACTTATTAAAATATGATTCAACACAAGGTCGTTTTAACGGAACCGTTGAAGCACCTACCGATGACTCTCTTGTTGTAAACGGTCATACCATAAAATGCCTTGCTGTCCGTGAGGGACCGGCTGCTTTGCCGTGGGGCGATCTTGGAGTTGATATCGTAATCGAATCGACTGGTCTTTTTGTTAGTAAAGAAGCCGCAGAAGGTCATTTAACAGCAGGGGCGAAAAAAGTTATCATAACTGCACCAGCAAAGGGTGATGTTAGAACAATTGTTCTTGGCGTGAATGACGATGAACTTAAAGCCGATGATCATATTGTATCTAACGCTTCCTGCACCACCAATTGCTTGGCTCCTATGGTAAAGGTAATCCTCGAGAATTTTGGTATAGTGGAAGGTTTGATGACCACGGTACATAGTTACACGGCAACTCAGAAACCAGTAGATGGTCCATCAATGAAGGACTGGAAGGGTGGTCGAGGTGCTGCAATTAATATTATACCTTCAACAACCGGTGCTGCGAAAGCAGTTGGACTTGTTCTTCCCGAGGTTCAAGGGAAGCTCAGCGGCATGGCGTTTCGTGTGCCTACACCAACAGTTTCTGCCGTTGATTTAACAGTTAAGACAGAGAAATCAACTTCCTATGAAGAGATTTGTCTAAAAATGAAAGAAGCCTCCGAAGGTTCGTTAGCTGGAATATTGGATTACACTGGAGATGAAGTGGTGTCATCTGACTTTATTCACTGCCCTGCATCGTCAATTTTTGATGCGGGTTCTGGAATGGGTTTAAGTGATACATTTTTCAAACTTGTTTCTTGGTATGATAATGAGTGGGGTTACAGCAACCGTTGTGTCGATTTGCTCAAAAAAGTAGCCAATTTTGTTTAGCCATCCAGCATTGCTCTCTTTCTTTTTCTGTTGGGTTTCAAAGCTGTTGTATTCCAGTTTAGTTTAATTTTATCATGACTAGAGTTAAAAACATTGATGATGTAAATCTTCAAGGTATGCGAGTATTTGTCCGGGTTGATTTTAATGTTCCTATGGATGCGAACGGAAAAATTACCGATGACACTAGAATCAACGCTGCTTTGCCTACGATTAAGAAACTTCAAGAACAGGGTGCAAAAGTTATATTAGCGAGTCACTTGGGAAGACCAAAGGGAAAGCGAGTTGAGACGATGAGCCTTGCTCCGATTGCACCTTTACTTTCAGACAAACTTTCTCTCCCGGTTTTGTTTTTAAACGATTGTATTGGAAGTGAAGTTGATAATGCTCTCAAGGATTTACAGGATGGTCAAATTGCACTTTTAGAAAACCTTAGGTTTCATAAAGGTGAAACAGAAAATGATCCGATTTTCGCTCAAGGCCTGGCCTCCCATGCGGATGCTTACGTCAATGATGCTTTTGGTACTGCACACCGAGCACATGCTTCTACTTATGGTGTTGCTGAACTTTTACCCATTAAGGTTTCTGGATATCTTATTGCGAAAGAACTTGAATTTCTTGGTCAAAAAACGACGACACCCGATCGACCTTTTGCCGTTATTTTGGGAGGTGCCAAAGTGAGCGACAAAATCATGGTTATCGATTCGCTCATCGATAAAGCAGATGTCATTATCATTGGAGGGGCAATGGCTTACACTTTTGCATTAGCAAATGGAAAAAAAATAGGAGAAAGCCTTAGTGAACCAGACAAAGTTGTTTTAGCTAGGTCCGCCCTCGAAAAAGCAAAAGAAAAAGGAGTTCGTTTTCTTTTACCTGTAGATACACTTGGAACGAATGCGTTAGATTTCGCTTCTAAAACCTTGGGTGAAATAAAGATTTTTGAAGGAGACATTGACGATGGTTGGGAAGGGGTTGATATTGGTCCCAAAACAACTGAGATCTATGCTCGTGAAGTCGCAGCCGCCAAGACTGTTTTGTGGAACGGTCCTATGGGCGTTTTCGAAATTCAAAATTCTAGTAAAGGTACATTTGCAATTGCAAAAGCAGTGGCCGAAAGTGATGGAGTTTCAATCATTGGTGGAGGTGATTCCGTTACCGCAATTAATCAAAGCGGATATTCAGATAAAGTTACTTTTATGAGTACAGGGGGAGGAGCATCTTTAGAGTTTTTGGAAGGTAAATCCCTTCCTGGAGTCTCAGTATTGGACCGCGAATAATTTTTAAACTATAGAATAATATTATCAAAATGGCTCGTAAATTTCTTATTGCAGGTAATTGGAAAATGAATAAAACCGCGTCGGAGGCGGTTGATTTGATTGATGAAATCAAATCTTCAATCGCCGGGCAAACTTCTGTCCAAGTTTGTCTTTGTCCCCCATTTACTGCTCTTTCAAAAGCATCGGAATCTGTGGAACAATCAGAAGTTTTACTTGGTGCACAAGATATGAATGCGGCACAATCAGGAGCCTACACGGGAGAAATTTCAGCTGAAATGCTTCGCGATCTCTATGTTACTTTTGTAATACTTGGGCATAGTGAAAGAAGGCAATTATTTGGTGAGACCAACCAGATCATAAACAAGAAAATACATGCTGCGATTGAGAATAATTTAAAACCAATTTATTGTATTGGTGAGACTTTAGAAGAGAGAGAATCTGGAAAGACTTTAGATGTCGTACGAACCCAAGTCAGAGAGGGACTAGAAAATTTCCCTTCCCATTCAATCGAGAATTTAGTTTTAGCCTACGAACCTATTTGGGCTATTGGGACCGGAAAGACTGCGACGGATGCGATGGCCCAAGAGGTTCATGCTGATATTCGAAAGGTCCTTTCAGAAATGTTTGGGGATTCCGCTGCGGATACTATTCGTATTCTCTATGGTGGCTCGATGAAAGCGGGAAATGCGGCAGGTTTACTTGCTCAAGAAGATGTTGATGGTGGTTTGATTGGAGGAGCATCTTTAACTGCCCGAGCTTTTGTGGGAATTATTCAAGCAGCACAAGCTGCTTAGTTTGTCTCTCCTCATTTAATTTGAGGAGTTTTACCAATCTACCATTCCAGGACGAGTTCTTTAGGGTGGTTTTTTGCTTTAACTTGATAGTAGGCTTTAACTATTTTTGCATATTCATTAATAAAGAAAAAAGTTCGATGAATTCCTTCAAAGACTCGACCCATGAATTCTTTCTCTCCCCACATTCCAAAAGCTTTCGTAATTTCGTGCTTTTCGTCTAGGAGCAGAGGGAAGGGGAACAGAAATTTAGTACTGAATTTTTCATGTGATTAAAC
>CAWUUU010000228.1:0-15753 GCA_963924995.1 uncultured Opitutales bacterium | reverse complement strand
TAGGGGCCTTGTCCGATCAGTACCTCGGAGTAATCATATCCCTGCGGAGACATATGAGTTCCAAGGTGCCACTTTCCTACCACTGCTGTTGTGTACCCTGCCTGACGGAGAAGTTTAGGAAAGGTTTGCTGAGTGCCATCGAACTTGTTTCCATTTACAAGAAATCCATTGGCATGGGAGTATTTACCGGTTTGAATAGCCGCCCGCATCGGCCCGCAGATGGAATTGGTCACATAGCATTGTTCAAAGAGCATGCCGTCTTTGGCCAGCGAATCAATATTGGGAGTGGGGCAGTGTTCTTTAAGCAATGAATTATAAGCTCCCACTGCTTGATAGGCATGATCATCGGTAAAGATGAAAAGAATATTTGGTTTCTTAGCAGCGCCTAGAAATAATGCCGACAATAGACAAAATAAAATAGATAGTTTCATTATTTTGAAATTACATTGACTGATTTATTGGTCAAGTACCCACTGATTGAAAAGGAAAATTCTTTTACTGAGAAAAGCTTATATGGATTTAAAATAAATGTGTAATTTCAGTGCTCACATTTTGTCTTACAGAAAATTTTGATTCTCGATTGCTTTTTCATAAACCAGCCGGATTTGCACTTTGGATTCCTAGTCTGATAAGAGCTTGTACAGTCTCCCCGATGTCTTCAAAACCGAAGGAACCGGCAACACCGAATAACGATTTTGCACTAATCCTTTACGCAGACAAAATTGGTTAACAAGGCGAAGGTCTGTTCAGGTTCCGCAAAAAGTTTGCAGTACTTTTTCTCCGGGTTTTGGAGGAACTTGGTAAGGCAAAAGGTCTTCTCCGTCTTCGTATGGTTTATCGAGTGCACTGAGGAGATTATGAAAGGGGACGAGGTCGCCTTTTTCGCTAGCTTGCAATGCTTCTTCGACTTTGTGATTGCGGGGTATGACAGTAGGATTGACCGAGCGCATCAAATCGAAAGATGATTTTAGGTCTTGTTTCTCCTGCCCCAGCCGATCTTGCCAGCGGGCATGCCAGGCTTGGAAGCTTTGGGTGGTATAAATTTCTCTATTGGGAAGTTCTTCTTTGCTTAAATTCCGGAAGGTATTGGTAAAGTCAGCTGAATTTTCATGCATCCAATCGAGCAGGTCGGTGATTAGCTTATCATCCTCTTTGCCCGCATTAGAAAGTCCAAGTTTTGAACCCATCATGGAGAGCCACTTGTTTTTGTAAACCTGCTCAAACGAATTCAGTAAATTCTCAGCCATTCCGATTGTTTCCTCTCTTTCTCCATGCATCAGTGGCAACAAACTCTCGGCCAAACGGGCGAGGTTCCATTGCGCGATATAGGGTTGATTGGCGTAAGCATAGCGACCCTTATGATCGATCGAACTGAAGACCGTATCGGGTGCAAAGCTATCCATGAAGGCACATGGGCCGTAATCAATACTTTCTCCGGAGAGGGCCATATTATCGGTGTTCATGACTCCGTGAATAAAACCCACTCTCATCCATTCGGTAATCAGTTCTGCCTGTTGATTAATGACTGCTTTGAGCAGGGCAAGAGGTGGGTTTTCTTTTTCTTTTATTTCAGGAAAATGTCGATCGATGAGGTAGTCGAGAAGAGCTTGGGTTTTGGTCTTATCTTCTTGAAGTGATGCAAACTCGAAAGTTCCCACCCGGATATGCGAACCAGCGATGCGTGTGAGGATTGCTCCAGACAACTCGGTTTCCCTATATACTTTTTCCCCGGTTGTTACCACCGCCAAGCTCCGCGTGGTAGGGATTCCCATAGCATTCATGGCTTCGCTAATAATGTATTCGCGGAGCATCGGTCCGAGGGCAGCTCGCCCGTCTCCTCCGCGGGAGTACGGAGTTCTTCCCGAGCCTTTTAATTGTAAATCGAGCCGTTGTCCAGAGGGAGTCAGGTGCTCACCCAGTACAATGGCTCGTCCATCTCCTAGCATGGTGAAGTTTCCGAATTGATGACCTGCATAGGCTTGTGCAAAGGGTTCGATGCCTTTGGGGACGAAGTTTCCAGAAAGAAATTCCGTTCGCTCGTTAATGCTTAAATCAGAGAGGTTCAGTCCGATCTCATCTGCTAGTTCTTGATTAAAGATAATGATCTCGGGTTGGCGAACTGGAGTGGGTGATAGTTTGGAGAAAAAGACCTCGGGTAGTTCCGCGTAAGTACTTTCAAGGGGGCAACTGAATTCTGTCATATCATTTCATGAACGAAATACCTGAGAGGTATTAGTTCAGTTTCAGGTATTCAACAATGTCGCGAAGTTGCTGGGCATCGAGTCCCAATTTAGAAGCAGGGGCCATAAGCGAGGAATTAATCTTCCTGCGGGACTTTACATCCGCTGCCGCGATAACTAAATCTTCGCCCCCGAATACACGAATGACCAGTGGGTCACCTTCCGCCTGGATGAAACCCTGGATTCGTTTATCACCTTTGACTAATAACTCCGTACCCACATAGCCATGAGCCAAGTCAGCGGATGGATCGGTGATCGCCTTAAGAATGGTCTCTCGGTTCTGTCCGCTTCCCCAGCCGGCCAGCGTGGGGCCGAATTCAACCCCTACAGAACCAACTTTATGGCAAACATAACATCGGCCAATTTGTTGTTTTCCATTATTTGGGTTTCCCTTAAGGGCGAGGATTTTATCAGCTTGAGGAAGTTTGGTTTCCGCTCCGAATGAAGTCGGTGCAATGCGGTCGACATAAGTGATTTCAGAGGATTTTTTTCCGTTAAGTAAGTCCTTGGGTTTGTATTTATTCCAAATACCTTGATCGCGTTTTTCAATAAAGGCCTTAGCGAGAGAAGAGGTTTCACCTTTTCCAGCTTTTGCGATGCTTACCATTGCTTTTGCCGCCTGTGGAGCTTCGATCAGACTTAAAGCAAAGAGCATAGACCTGTTAATTTTATTATCGAGTTTCTCATCGAGAGCCCATGATTTGATTTCGGGGATAGTGGATACCGTATGAAGCCGCCAGACCAATCCGGCATACCTTGGGTCATAATTTTTTGTTCCGATACTTTTCTTTAATGCAGAGTAAACTTTTTCCTCCTTATCTGTGCATCCGATACCAAAAGCTTCGACATAGTAACGATCCTTTCCATCATAACTCTTGGCAATTTCGATTAGGATATCCTGTGCTTTTTCAAAGGGTACATAGCGCATAGCTAAAGCCACTTCCCTCCGAACCAAAGCCGATTTATCCCTAGCCAGTTTTGTTGCATGTTCAAGCATACGATAATTTTCATGACGAAGGGCACGGAATGCACAAATTCTGATTTGCGGATTTTGATTATCAATTTGAGATTCTACCACTTTCAAGCCTTCGATTCCGAGCTTGGCCAGTAACCAGATTGCACGCCCCTGAATGAATTCATTCGAATGATCGAGGAGTTTACGGACAGCGGGCAGGGCTTTTTCACCTGCTTTCTCCAATCTTGCACGTCCTATCTCACGAACATTGGGAGACGGATTTTTAAGAGCCTCAATTTGTCCGGCAATTGTATTAATATCAAAATTTGGAATGGATAATTTAGCATCCTTAGGGGCGATCCGGTAAATGGCTCCTGTTTGTCCTGTGTCTCTTGTTCCGTGACCACCCACTCGGGCATCGAACCAATCGGCAACATAGATTGCTCCGTCTGGGCCTATGCATACATCACTGGGACGGAATAAATTAATTAAGCCGTTGATTCTTCCGGCACTCGCAAAATCTGCACCGGCAAAATTTTTCTCTGGATTACTAGTCAGGAAAATATCCCTTTGGGGTAGGCTAATACCCGCACCTTCAAGTTTTGGGTGATAACCAAAGAGAACATTTCGGGCCGGTTCGCAACTGATTACATAACCACCAAATCGGTCTTCCATTATTCCATTCTCATAAAAAGCTATACCGGTGGGTGATCCACCTCCGTACACATCTCCGGCCGGCACCACGCCTGGGTCTTCCTGTCGCCATTCGGCAACTTGTGTAGTTTGACCCGGCATTTTATCACTTCCCCATCTTCTGAGGCCATTCTTTGAGGTGAAGCCCATATTTCCGTATTCCATCAACCACGCAGTTCGACTGGCTGGCGGATCATCATTGTCATTTTGAAAAACATCACCCAAAGAACTGACCGCTTGTTCGTAGGAATTTCGAAAATTATGACCGATTGGGCGCATGCCAGTTCCGTCTTTATTTACCCGCAAGGCCACCCCACCGTTATACACCTGACCATCTGAACTGGGTTTTCCGGATATATTTTGCATAGAATAAAAGCTCCCTGCATTGAGTTGCCAACCTTCTTTGTCTGTAACCTGGGAGCCTTTATTTCCATGATTGAAATAATATTGTCCATTGGGCCCGACTGTTACTGAATGCAAACTATGGTCATGGTTTGCACCGCTAAACCCGGTGAGTAAAACCTCGCGTTTATCCACTTTTTCATCGAAACGCGCATTTCGATCAACATCAGTGTAAACGATGAGATCAGGTGGCTGGGAAACAATGATTTTATTATCAACCACCGCGATCCCCAAGGGGGAGATAAATGATTTTTCCTGAACAAATACATGGGAACTTTCAGCTACTCCATCTCCATCCTTATCTTCGATAACAACGATCCGGTCACCATCGGGTTGTGTACGCTTACCCCGGTAGTTTCTTCCTTCCGCAACCCAGATTCTTCCTTGGTAGTCGATGTCCATATTGGTTGGATTAAAGAACAGAGGAGATTTGGCCCAAAGTTTTACTTCCAGACCTTCGGGGAGTACTAACTTATCCGCCGGATAGTGGTCCACTTCAGGCAGGTTTGGTTGAGCTTGGGCGAGCTTGGGCATGTTGATGGGTTTGTCCGATACAAAAAATTGAACACTACTTTGACTACCACTTTGCTGATCGCTTCCCCCATTATCAATCCCGGCAAGGCTTAGAAATTCAACGAATTTATGATCTTTGGGTAATTCGTAATGAATCACACTGTTTGCATGGGCCCCAATTCCATAAGCGATAGCCTTCCCATTAATCTTTAAGGATCGACCTCCACAATTTTTATTAATCTGTATTCCCCCCCAACCCGTTTTTGCGGATTTCCACTTTAGATCAGTGAGCTTAGTTTCTTTGCCATTGCTATCGACTAGGCGCGGAAGAGCCCAGTCCGCCCAATCGCATGAATGTGTATTCCCTCCATCGGATATGGTGAGGTATAAATTTTTAATACCTTTAATTTTTGCCCTCACCTGGACGGCATGTCCCTTGGTTTGTGTGGTAATTAGTTTACTGGCAAAAAGAGCATTTTTAGGCTCCATAGGTTTAAGTAAAGAGGCTTCAGGTTTTACTTTATTTTGAGTAGTTGGATTATTTGTTGATTTAACTCCATCTTTTGGAACTTCTAACTTCGCTGTCCAGACAATCGCATTGAGCACGCAGGTCCTAAAATCATCCTGATCCCAAGATTTATGATGATGGGCTCCGGTTATACCAAAACCGCGTTGACCATTTGGTCGTTCGGATGCCCATCCTACATGTTGTTTTTCCTTTCTTTCCAAAACAGCTTTTTTTACATGAGGATTATTGCTGTGTGGACCATCACCTCTCTTGAGCGTGTCTGCTGGGGGTAGGGCACTCAGAATAGGTGTGACGCCTTCCATGTTGTCGCGAAATTTCATGTGGTAGTACCATTCATCTTTTAAGCTGAAGGGTTTCACTCCACGAGTGATCGGATGTTGGGGAAGTGTTTTGAAATCGGCGGTCCAGTGTGGATTGACGGACCAAAAAACCTCAAAATATCCACCGAGCCATTTCTTCATCATGTCACCCGGGGCCCCTTTAGGTACTTCAACCGCATAGTGAACGCAGACTAAACCGACACCCTTTTCAGCAAGTGCATCGAATTCCTTGAGGTTTTTATTAATTGGTTGCCTGCCTCCACCGTCTGACAGGATAACGACCGTTGCTGCACCCTTTAGAATAGAAGGATCACTGGGCCATCCGCCCTTATGAACGGCGGTCTCAATATTGAGACCGGATTCTTTGACTAAAGCATTGGAGAGTAGGTCCACTCCATCTCCCCAATTATGGGCACTTGTTCCATGACTGTCTTTTCCGGCAATCAAAACGATCTTGGTGGTTGCCCGGGAATTCTTTGATGCAGTAAGTGCAATTGATAAAAGGAGAAAAGAAAAGATGAACTTTTTCATTTAGTTAATTAGAAGATTTTTTGGTTCGTAAACAATGATAAAGAAAAGATATTCCCATTTTTATCTTTGAATTACATCCTTGAGTCTGAAACTCGAGAAGAAACAAGAATGGAAAGATAACCTGTTTTTGATTGTAACCTAGAGGGCATCTGTTTTCCTGTTTTTTATGGAGTTGATTAACAGAATAGAATTTCAATTTATAAATTTTCTTTCGCAGCATATTGGTGTTAGTGAATTAAACGCAGGATATTTGTATTCTCTGATATCACTCTTGATCATAGTTGGCCTTGGTTGGGTTGCGAATTTCTTCGTGAAAAGATTTGTCCTCGGATTGGTCAGGTCGGTAATTAAGAAATCAAAAACCTCGATTGGTGAGCTTTTGGTTGAGCAGAAGTTTTTTCATCGATTATCTCACCTAGCACCCGCATTCGTAATTGTTTCTTTATCTGGGATCGTATATCTGAATTATCCTTTCCTCCATGAACTGGTTAAAATTGTAGTTAATCTTTACTTGGTAATTATTGCTCTCTCGGTAATCGATTCACTCATCAATGCATTTTATAAATTGTCTGAGCATAGCAAACTTTCATCGAAAATTCCTCTCAAGGGAATTTGTCAGGCAATTAAGATTTTAATAAATGGAACGGGAATTATTTTTATTCTTTCTATCTTGTTGGATAAATCACCGATTTATTTCTTTTCTGGATTAGGAGCTCTCACTGCAGTTATTTTATTGGTATTTAAAGATGTCATCCTTGGTTTGGTCGCAGGCGTACAGTTGACTGCAAATAATATGGTCAGGAGGGGAGACTGGATAGAAATGCCAAAATACGGTGCGGACGGGGATGTTATTGATGTGTCTCTGACCACTGTAAAAGTTCAGAACTGGGATAAAACAGTCAGTACCATTCCCGCACATGCACTGGTCAGTGATGCTTTTAAAAATTGGCGTGGTATGAGTGAGTCAGGGGGCCGTCGAATAAAACGTTCCATCCATCTGGATCTTTCAAGTTTGGCCTTTCTTAAGGAAAGTGAGATTGAAGAATTGGAAAAGATTGAACTCCTCAGGGGTTACTTTAAAGGAAAACGTTCCGATATCGGAGAGAAAGGACTGGCGGTGGAGAAGCAAGGTTTAGTAGCTCCGTTATTAAATGGACGAAACCTTACCAATGCCGGCACATTTCGTGCGTATTGTCTTGAATATTTAAGAGCAAATCCAGCCATCCATAAGGAAGGAATGACTTTTCTTGTTCGTCAACTCGCAACAACTGATAAAGGGTTACCCATTGAGATTTATGTTTTTGTGAACGATGTTCGGTGGGTTCAATATGAGGCGATACAATCCGATATTTTTGACCACCTTCTTGCCTCACTACCCATTTTTGGATTACGGGCATTTCAACTACCGAGTGATTCGAGTTTTTCCCACTTGGTCCAGCAAAAAGCTTAGATTTCCTTCGAATTATTTAAGTTAATGGTGAAGAAACTGATTCAGTCGGGGCTTCTTCTGTTAATACTTTGTGGATGCTCTAAGGATGGAAAACCTGAATTGTCTGACTTTACGAGCGATGGATGTAGTTTGTTTATGGATGGTACATTCAAACAGCCAGATCTTTGGCGGGAGTGCTGTCTTAAGCACGATATGGCCTATTGGCAGGGAGGTACAAAAAAAGAGAGAATTGAGGCAGACTTAACTTTTAAATTATGCGTAGAAAAGAAAACAGGAGATCCCATTCTTGCCAAGGTTATGTATGAAGCCGTGCGGGCTGGAGGGGGCCCTCATTTCCCTACTTGGTACCGATGGGGTTATGGATGGCCTGTAGGTCGTGGGTACCAAAAGTTAAGTAACGAAGAGAAGGAATTGGCCAATTTAAAATTAAAAAAATTTAGAAATTCAAAATGAGGATTTATATTTGAAGTGTGCGATTATCGGTGGAGGGGCCGCGGGTTTCTTTACCGCAATTACATTGGCAGAAAAAAACTCAAATGCTCAAGTGGTTATCTTCGATGGGGCAAAACAGTTTTTAAGAAAGGTCAAAATTTCAGGAGGTGGGCGTTGTAATGTTACCCATTCTTGCTTCGATCCTAAAGAGTTAATTAAGAATTATCCCCGCGGAGGCAAAGAGTTAAGGGGAGCCTTTCATACCTGGCAACCAAGAGATACGATTGACTGGTTTGAAAGTAGAGGGGTTAAAATAAAAACGGAAAAAGATGGTCGGATGTTTCCGGTTTCCGATGATTCACAATCAATAATTAATTGCTTACAAGACCGTGCCAGAAAAGCGGGGGTTCTTTTGCGCAATGCAACTGGAATTAAAACGATCACCACCGATAAAAATGGCGGTTACGAACTGGAGTTTTTAAATGGAGAACGCGACCAATTTGCCAAAGTTTGTTTGGCTGTGGGTTCTTTAAAGGCTTCGAGCATTCAGGAATCCATAATTACTTTGGGACATACGATCGAACCATTAGCTCCTTCTTTATTCGCTTTCGACATCAAAGATTCAAGAATTCAAGACTTAGCAGGAATTGCAGTTAAACATGCAGGTGTCCGACTTGCACCTAAAGGAAAAAAACAATTCGGGCCCGTATTAATAACCCATCGAGGATTAAGCGGACCGGCTATTCTTCGATTATCAGCATGGGAAGCACGAGAAATGGAACAGGCGAATTATGATTGTGAGGTTGAAATTAATTGGTTGGGTGAAAAAAATGAAGAACAGGTAGTAAACCAATTTAAAACCTTGAGAAATACTAAAGGAGATTCCTTCGTCCGAACAAAAGTATTTGAAGAAATCCCGAAAAGATTATGGGAAAAAATCTTAAATCATGCAGGAGTCAAAGAAACGAACCAGTGGGCCCAATTACCCAAACAAGTGGAAGTGAAATTAATAAACGAGCTTTGTAATTCTACTTTTCATGTGAGGGGTAAGACGATGAATAAGGAAGAGTTTGTCACCTGCGGGGGCGTCCGTTTAAAGGAAGTCGATTTCAAGAGAATGGAAAGCCGGATAATGCCCGATTTATTTTTTGCCGGCGAATGCCTCGATTACGACGGAATCACTGGGGGGTTCAACTTTCAAGCCGCATGGACTACCGGACATATAGCCGGAATCGCGATGGCGGGATAGACGGGACTCGAACCCGAAGTTAAACGAATTTTAATCCGTTGGCAGTGGGGGTTTCAGTTCTTACGAAGGAGCAGTGGAAACAGATATGGTCACAGGTTACCGGCAAGGATCGTCGTATTCTGTTGCAGATCGTCGAATGATGGGACGAGTTGAAGAGGGCGGTTTCGAGGGTGGTGGGGTATCAAAGGAAATAAAGATTGGTTTTAGAGTTCTTATAAATTATTAATTTTAAATGATTTTAAAAAAACATTTTGGGAGTTTGAGCTTAACGCTGTTAGGGTTTCTCTTTTTATCTTGCGAAAGCAACGAAGAGGGAAACTTGGCAGAGAAACAAACAGAATTAAATATTGAAGGGATTAAAATTGAAAATATCAAAGCAACTGTCGTTGCCAAAATGTTGGAAGAAAATCCTGATCTTTTCATTCTGGATATCAGAACACCTGAAGAATTTAATCTGGGGCACATTCCGGAAGCTATTAACATCGATTACAAGGCTGACAACTTTGAGTCAGAACTAAAAAAACTAGACCGCAACCAAACCTACCTTATGCACTGCCGGAGTGGTCGTCGAAGTGCAGATTCATTAGATATTTTTCAAAAACTGGGTTTTAGCCACATCATTCATATCGATGATGGGATTCTAGGTTGGTCAAAAGAACTCGTAAAATAAGCAATTCAAGGATCAAGATATAGGTTTTTAGTCCGAACTGTCACATGCCAGAAAGAATTTTCGAAAGATGACGTGGTCTAAGCGAGGACTTAACACGGGGCAACTTATTCGAAATAGACTTTTAGAATGAAAAGAAATTCTTTGGGCAATACAATAGATTGCGGGAGTTTAACATTAGAATGAAAAGAAATTTTGATCGTATTATATTTTCGCTTTTAAGCGTTTTGGCATATTTAAAAGGAAACGCAGAAGAGAATTCCCATTTGCCAGTTAAAAAATGGGAAGATCTTGCCTTCTCGTCGCACCCTACAGGAGAACTAGTGCTCGATGTATTTCGACCGAGTGACAGTAAGAAAAGACCCGCAGTTGTGTGCCTGCATGGAGGATTTTGGGCAAAGGGTTCAAAGAAGTTTATGCATCCCCTTGCCGAAGATTTAGTCGCCCGGGGCTATGTTGCGGTGTCCTCTAATTATCGTCTGACGGATGTTGCACCTGCTCCGGCTCAGTTAAATGATGTATTTGCAGCGATCCGTTTTCTTCGAGAAAATGCCAATGAGTATGGTATCGATCCGTCAAAGATCGGAGTGACGGGCTCTTCCGCCGGGGGGTATCTAGCGGTGATGGCAGCAACTTTTAATGGAGGCGACCCAATAGCCCGCCCGAATGCAGCCGTCGGCATGGGGGCACAGACGGATCTGACCTCCCCGCATATCCAAAATTCAACAGTCTTAAACTGGTCAAAATTCATGGGGGGGTTCTATGACGAAGTTCCTGAGAACTACGCGAGCCAGTCCCCAATCGCTCATCTTTCTCCCGATGATCCACCCATCGCCATCATCTGCGGGGAATACGATCAACCGTCGACCCGCGCTAATGCTTTTCGTCATCAAGCATTTCGTCTCGGAGTCCCTACTGGTTTAACTGAAATCCCAGGAGCTCCTCATGGATTACTAAGGGCTGACGAGCACCGTCAAGTTGCAATCCAAGCACTCGACAATTTTTTTGAAGTTTATCTTGGCAAGGGTAAAGATGGAGCCATCCACTTGAGATTGAGAAGTTGTCTACCTGAAGGCTCACCCAAGTCGATAAGTGAGAATTGGACAAGGCTGGGGGGGAGTTATAACGGATGTGAGGGAGCCCAGTGGGACCGGTTTCCCGGTGGACTCAATGCTCCGGTCCAAATTGAACTAATCTTTGCTGCCCATCATGATGGTTTATTGTATCGCTGGAACGAAAAACGAGGACTTCGACTTTGGATCGAATCGACGCCCGAAATTAGTGCTGTGCGACCAAAGGGATCAGGGGAAGAGGGCTTTTACGCAGTTGCACAGACTACACGACAACTCGTTTCCTTATCAGCACAGGGTGAGGTGAACGAAATACTCGCGGATCGACTGGGGAATAAACGAATCAATCGCCCGAACGACTTGCGGATCCATCCGCGTGATAAAAGCGTTTGGATTACCGATCCAAATTATCTATTCCGGATGAGACCTATGGAAACTCAGGAATTACCCGGTCAGTATGTGCTTAGATATGATCCAACAACAAAACAATTAACCGCTCCGATTAAAACCCTGCAGCTACCAAATGGCATCGCCTTTGATCGGACAGGAAAAAGCCTTTTCATTGGCGATTCAAAGCAAAGAAAACTCTTCCGTTTTGCTTTGAATGATGAATGCGAACTTATTTCTGATACTCCTGAGCTCGTGGCCACCTTTCCCAAAGGTCTGGATGGGGTTTCCATGGATCCCAACAACAACCTATGGGTAGCGGGTAAAGAAGGGGTATCTATTATCTCTCCAAGCGGTAAGTCTATAGCACATCTTGCGTTACCCGAGCGAGCGTCATCGATCGACTTTATGAATGATGATAGTGGTGACTTCCATTGGGTGGCAGTGACTACAAGGAGTTTTGCATATGTTGCCAAGTTTCAATTCTAATGCAGCAGAATTGATAGTGCGGAAGTGTTACCACAAGAGTCTAAATTTCTTCCAACAATTATTTTTTATGGGCAATCTGCAGACCAACCGGGAGTATATTGTTTGAAATGAAAAATAATTTACAGTTTCCTCATTCTGAATCAAATTTCCAACGACGTACTTTTGTAAAAGGTCTGGCAGCTATTATGGCTTTGCAATCAGGGCCTTTGATTACCAAAGCAGCATCCAGTAAAAGTAAGAAGCTGGGCCTCGCGATTGTCGGTCTGGGTGGATATGCAACCGGGTGTATTGCCCCAGAAGTATCGAGTTGTGCTCATGTAAGATTGGCTGGCGTGGTTACGGGCAGTAAGCAAAAAGGTGAGGAATGGAGTCGCCAATACCAATTCCCGAAAGATGCAGTTTACGGATACGATCAGATTGATCGTCTGGCTGAGGATGATCGAATCGATATGGTTCACATCGCCCTGCCAAATGCCATGCATGCCGAGTATGCAATCAAGTGTGCTCAAGCCGGTAAGCATGTAATGGTTGAAAAACCGATGGCAATCTCGAGCGGTGAATGTGAAGCGATGATCGCTTCAGCAAAGAAAGCAGGAGTGCTACTTGGAGTGAATTATCGCCTGCAATGGGAGCCCCACCATGTCAAAGCTACTGAAATTATCAGCAACGATAAGTTTGGCCAAATTTCCTCCGGTAATTACGAGTTTTCCTGGGGGTATGCAAGAGGTTTGCAGGGCCCCAATAAAGACAAAATTAAAAAATGGTTACTCGATCCCAAGATGGCAGGTGGTGGTGCACTCTTCGATACGGGTGTTTACCCTATACAGGCTGCCTGCTACCTTAGCGGGCGAACACCTTCATCTGTTCGTGGAATGAGCAGTAAAGTGCATCCCGATATCTTTCCTGATGGGATAGAAGAAACAATGAGTTATGAACTACTTTTCGACGATGGCTTTCAAGCGATCTGCAGGGCAAGTTACAGCCATAGCCATCATCAGTGCATCACACTGGGAGATCGAGGTTCGGTCGAGATAAAGGGGGGCCCCCGTAACGACAAAGGATGGGGTAGTGCATACGGCCAATCCGGAGCTGGTAAACCAAACCCGAAGACTCTCTTTCATGGTCGAAAAGAAATCAAATTGGAACAAACCCTCCAGCAGGGGGTGCTGTTAGACGAATTTGCCCAGTCTATTAAAAGGGGAGAGAAAAATTTTAAGGCGTCCGGTGAGATGGGCTTGCGGGATATCCAAATTATCGAGAGAATTTATAAATCAGCCAGCGCCGGCGGATCACTTATTTCCATCAGCTAAAATTAAAAATATTTTTAAACAGTAAAGTCTTTGTCCCATTCAAATACAGATAAACTTTTCGTAAAGCTCTTAGCTACAAATGAACGGCACATCCGTTCGTTTGTCCGTTCCACTGGTATGGATTGGAATGCTACCGAGGAGATATCTCAGGCAGTAGCTGTTATCATGTGGAGAAAATGGGATAAGTTTGAGGTCGGTTCTGACTTCATGAAATGGGCTAGGGGTATTGCTCGTTTTGAAGTCTTGAAATATCGCCGAAAAATGAGCAGAGACCGGTTGGTTTTTAACGAAGATCTAATCGATCTTCTGGCTGAATCCAGCGAGGACTTGGAGGGCGAATTATCAAGCAAAGATTATACTGAAGCGCTTCAACTTTGTATCGACCGGTTACCTCAAAGATCGAGACAACTAATCCACTTGGTTTATCAAGGCGAAAAGACCATTAAGCAGATAGCTGAAGAAATTGGAAAATCCGCAACTTCTCTTTACAAGATGATCGACCGAATACGAAAGAAACTCAAATCCTGCGTTGAAGCTCGACTGCCGCCGGCATGACTTTTTTATCCAGATGAAAGCAAAGTTAAAATGAATGACGGCGAATTACAAAAACTAGTCCAAAAGCATTTGGATGACATGCTTTCCATTGAAGAATTCAGACGACTTGAATCTTATCTGCAGGATAATCCCGATGCACGGCGCGAGTACATCGAATCGGCTCGAATGGATGCAGCTTTGCAAGATGCTCACTATGAGCAAGAATCCAAATCGCCGTTAAAAGACAGCGAATTAAAACAGGAGAATCCCTGGCTTCTTCGATGGGGTTGGGGCTGGATTGCAGCCACCGCATTAGTTGGTATTTTTTCGTTTTTGATTCTTACTTGGTTACCCAAAACCGATCTTCCCGAAACCGATTCACCTGACTTGGGCATACCAGTTCAAAGCGTGGCAGTCATAACAGCACAGGCAGGAGCTAAATGGAAAAAAGAGGATTTTCAGGTTGGGTCACCTTTGGAGCCGAGTCTTATAACTCTTGTTGAAGGAATTGCACAGATAGACTTTTACGGTGGGGCTGCAATCAGTCTTTCGGCTCCAGCAAAATTCGAGTTAATTAACGAAAATAAAGCGGTTCTCCATTACGGCAGAGTCACTGCTCAAGTTCCACCCGCTGCCCGAGGATTTGAGATTTTGGCAAAAGAGGTATTGCTTGAGGATTTAGGAACCAGTTTTGGATTAGAAGTGAACTACGAGACAGGAAAAGCGGACGTTTTGGTTTTTGACGGTGAAGTTCGGATCACTGGTAAGTCCGGCACCTCAATTCTTCTGACAGAGGGTCTTGCGGCTAATTTAACTGGTGGGGATCCGATTCTACAAAGCCCGGCCAGACCCGATCGGTTTCCTGATATAAGTGATGTGGTATCTGCGTCCGTAAATACCGAGAACTTACGTTATTTAGAATGGAAGGAATCGAGTGAGAGAATCGCCAAAGACCAAAGATTGATTGCTTACTATGACTTTGAGAATCTAAGTCCCTCCTCGCGTCGATTAAAAAATCGTGCCGTAAACGGACTCGGCAGTGAATGTGACGGTGGAATAGTTGGTGCTCGGGTGTCTCATGGCCGTTGGTCGAAAAAACCAGCCCTGGACTTCCGTTCCGAGGGGGACAGGGTCCGTTTTGACATTCAAGGTAAATGGGAAGCACTGAGTCTTTTTGCCTGGGTTAGGATCGACGCACTGGACCGATCCCTGAATTCTTTATTTCTTACAGACCACTTCGATCCCTACGAGATTCATTGGCAAATATCAAAGACGGGCTTCATTCATTTCTCAACCAGCCCGACAGGCGTTGTGGATCTGTATGAAAATAACAGGCGTTTTTATTCTGAAAGTTTTTGGACACCCGCAGATAGCGGCAAGTGGTTTCTTCTTGCAGTGACAGTGGAACAGGGCACTGGCAAAGTTCAAAACTATATTAATGGAAAAGAAATCATGGTGGTCGACGGACTCCAACATCACAAGCCAATTGAGAAACTTAGAATCGGAAAAAGCGATCTGGGTAATTGGAGTAAACCGATAAATCAAGGTTCTATCCGTAGCCTCAATGGAAGAATTGATGAGTTTGGTATTTTTTCAGTCGTTCTGTCCCCAGATGAAATTGCAGATATATACAATATGGGGAAACCATATCGATGAGTATGAAGCTTCGCTATTTCATTGTTTTCTTATTCTTCGCAAATTCTGCATATTCAGTAGAACCCTCAATAGGGGAGAAACTCTTTTCTTTGCATGTTAAACCCCTGTTTGCAGAGAAGTGTATGGCTTGTCATGGTGATAAACTGGAAAAGATTAAGAGTGATTTTGACATGCGGAGTAGAGAATCGATGTTACGGGGAGGAGAAATCTTTGAAGGTGAAGTCCTGATCCCGGGGCAGGGAGAAAAAAGTTATCTTTACATTCTCAGTACCCGAGTGGAAGAAGACCTTGAGATGCCTCCTAAGGAAACTGATCAATTAACCGAT
>CAWUUU010000227.1:0-11355 GCA_963924995.1 uncultured Opitutales bacterium | reverse complement strand
AATGCTTTCAGACTTATTAAACTTCTAAATAATGGCTTATTTACTTGCAATGCGATTAAAACATACAAGGAGTTCTCTTTTAATATCCAATCTGCCATGACTACTTATTTTTATTATTTGTCGATTTGTCTAATCACCCTCTTCCCTGCATTTTCAAATATTAAGCCAAATGTTCTTTTTATTGCAATCGACGATCTTAGACCGGAACTAAGTTCTTATGGTTCCAAAGTAAAGACGCCCCACATTGATCAACTTGCTTCCACTGGTATGCTTTTCGAAAGGGCTTATTGCCAGCAAGCCGTTTGCGGGGCTTCACGCCTTTCCATTATGGGAGGTCTTTACCCTACCCTAACTGCAGAGCAAACCTTTCATGTGGATGGTTGGAGAAAAAGGCACCCCGATCTCAAGACCCTCAATCAGCATTTTACCGAGCAGGGTTTCAACACTATAGGGTTGGGTAAGATTTACCACGGGAACAATGGTCCCGGTGTAGATCAGAAAAACTGGACTCAATGGGTCAAAATGAAAGGGGTTTCTCACTACGCCAAAAAAGAAAATATCGATATTTTAAATAAAGCTCTGACCGAAATCCAACCGGGCGTTGAACATGATCCGCCCAAAGGCCCTCTAACGGAGAGTGCGAATGTGCACGACGACACTTACACCGATGGAAGGACAACCGCAAAAACTGTCGAACTCCTTAAAAGCTTGGGAGAGAATAGAGAAAAACCTTTTTTCCTAGCAGTTGGTCTGACCAAACCCCACCTTCCATTCGTAGCCCCAAAGAAATATTGGGACATGTACAATAGAGCAGACTTTAACATGCCATCGAACAAAGGAACCCCCCCTGGATATCCAAGCTATGCAGCCAATCAGTTTGCTTATGAAATGCACAAGTACAGTGATTTCAATGGTAAAAGCCCCAAGGATTTGTCTGATAAAACAAACAAACGCTTGCTTCATGGATACGCGGCATGCACCAGTTATGCAGATGCATGTGTGGGGCGAATTCTCAATGCATTAGAGAAAAACAATCTCGCAGAAAATACCATTATTGTCCTGTGGGGAGATCATGGATGGAAACTTGGAGATCATTCGAGTTGGTGCAAGCATACCAACTTTGAATGCGATACCCGAGTTCCTTTGATTGTTCGGGATCCGCGCTTAGGAGGTGGGCAAAAAACCAACAGACTAGTAGAATTAATCGACCTGTACCCGACTCTATGTGATCTGACTGGCTTACCTATTCCTGATCACTGCCAAGGTCGAAGTTTCCGCAAACTACTCTCCGATCCTGAAGCGGGTCATCGCTTGGACGCCTACAGTTCCTACCCGACTTACAAAAATATTGGCCACAGTATTCGTTTTAAAAACTTTCGTTATACGGAATGGCATGACAAGGATAAAAATACGGTCGCACAAGTGCTGACTAATCTTGAGGCAGACCCAGGAGAAGTCACCAATTGTATGGACGATCCAAATTGTGCCGATGATTTATCCTATGCTCAAGAAAGACTCAATCTTCGCGCCAGTCAGGCAATTCAACCCAACCCACCGAGCGAATCAGCCCCACCCCAGAAGCAATTATTAAAGATCGATCCCTCTCCTGAAAACCTTAGGCAGTCGATTGATGGCTTTGGTGGTTCTCTTGCTTTTTGGGCAATTCAAGCCGATGACGAAGCCTTGGGGTTTGCATTTAAGGAATTAAAAACCACTATTTTGCGAGCCCAGGGTGAAGTATCAAAAAAAGGAATCGTTGATCACAACCGTGAGATTTTGCAACGGGCTATGAAATTAAATCCTGAACTCGAAGTCCTGCTCACTTTCTGGCAACCCCGTTCCTCCACGCTTCTCAAAACTGATGATTGGCTCGATGAAATCGCCACAGTAAAAGACAAGCAATACTTCCTAAAGTCAGAAATGGAGGATGCATGGGCAACAGAAATTGTGAACCGGGTTCAGCAATATTTGGATTGGGGTATCAATGTAACCAATCTTGGGGTTCAGAATGAAACTAATTATTCTCACCTTGGCACCCAGACCTGTATTTGGGATCCATTAGTACTAAAGGCATTTATCGAAAAGAAACTTAAACCTAAACTGGTAAAAGCTGGACTTGAAGTTTTAATTACCGCACCTGACCTTGCTTATGTCGGATACAAGGGAACCGAAGTGCGGCGCTTTCTACCCACTATCCAAAGCAAAGCCGTCGATCTGGTTGCCTACCACATGTATGATAGTTTTAAAGATGGAACAGATGGCAGTATCGAAGTGCTCAGGGAAAACAGTAAACAAATCGGACAGATTCGAAATGAAAATTTCCCCCTTAAGAAATTTTGGATGACTGAAACGACAGGTGCTCAATGGAATAATGACGAATGGCATACTTATGGATGGACTCCCGAAGCTTCTGAATTCGATAAGGCACTATTAGCTGCACGCTATATACACATGACTTTTGCCGAGGCTCAAGCAAACGCATTTTTGTGGTGGGGCTTGGTTTATTCTCTCGCTCCAGACCGAGTTAACGATCCAATGACTCGTCAAAAGCATCGTGATGAAGGCCTCGTTTTAGTTGAGGAAAAGGGAGGGGCGAACGGAAAACAAAAATTTCTCGAAAAGACCAAAAAGTTTTATTTCTTTAAACAGTATGCCAATTATATTTGGAAAGGTTCCCGAAGGATTGAACTTGAATCCCCCGCCCCCTTGGAGATAACCGCTTTTCAAACTTATGATAAAAGTAGAATTGTGGTGATCGCAATCAACCCTTCTAATTCCAAACAAATGCTAGAACTCAAAATCCCCGATGGAATGATTGAGAGAAGAGCCTTTCAGACTGACCAAAAATTAAATTGTGAACTAGTACAACCGTCCCAAGCACTTCCCCCGCAATCAGCACGCACTTACATTTATACTCGGTAAATGAAGGTGTAAGGTTCGGCGGTCTAAATAACCACACTTGCTAATATCCTAGTATATACCTACTGACAAAAAGTGTTTTAAATGGTGGGCTTATTCCTCCTGTAGATTTAATCAGATAGCAGGAAAATGAATTCTTTCATCAAGGGAATATCAAGAAAGTCATGGTGAATCACCCTACTTTACTTTCATAATCCCACGCATTAACATGTGGTGACCAGGGAAAGTGCATACATAAGGATAATCTCCCCTGGTAGATGGAGCCGTAAAAGTAAGTACTTCTTCTTTTCCATGATCTAAAAGTTTGGTAGAGAAAAGTACATCTGTGCTATCCGGCACAAAAGCCAGATCAAATCCTTTAGCCCCAAGGATTAGGGCTTGCTGGGCCACTACATCGGCTTTTGCAGGCTTGGTAAATACCAGATTATGAGGCATGAAGTCCGGGTTCGCAAAAATAAGTTTAACTTTTTGATTGGGCTTGGCTGAAAACTCGCTGATATCGTACTTCATTTTTTCGACCAGAGTCCCAATACGAAGGGTAAGAAGAGCAGGAGTATCCGAAATAACACCAGATTTCTCTGCTACATGTTCCACCTCTTCTTCTTCAATTTCCTGAGAACCCCTTACAGGATCTGCGTTATACCAGTGGTGCTGTACCGTAAGGGCAGCCACACGTGCATGAGGATCAGGAGACTTGAGCACATCATTTAACAACCGACCATTTCTTTTATTGTGCTGCTGATGGACCCAAAGAGCTTCAAGCAAATGATGGGCGTCCTCTTTCTTCTTTGGGTTGAATTGCTTCATCCATGCCTGGGTGGCTTTGATTACTTTGCTTGATTCCCGTTCGCTAAGTTCCACTCTTGTCCGGTGACGTACGCCATCCACCGGATGCATCAAATTAAGCAGGAGATTTTCAATAGGCTCACCATCTATTTTTACTGATTTTTGCAGAGGTTTCTTTTTATTCACCACTCTAAAAATTCTGCCATGTTTATCATCCCGGTTAGGGTCTCTTACATTATGCTGCATGTGACCGATGATTACATTTTGCCAGTCCGAAACATAAAGGCCACCGTCTTGCCCAAAAACAGCATCGGTAGGGCGGAAATTCTTATCACCACTAAGCATAAAACCAATAGATTCTTCCTCCACCTGTGAACCATCCGGTAAATCCTTGATGACACTCAATTTCTGACCATTGGGTGTACCCCAAACCTCACCGAATTTAGATTGCGTCGAAACCATTTCTCCATTCTCCCACTTTCCACTCCTGATGGTTTTGGTAAAATCACCCTTACGGTTAAGCTTGTATTGCTTTATCCCGAGGAAACCAATGGTGTTACATATGAGTAAATCACCCTGCAAATCATCGGGGAAATTATCACTGGAAAGAATTTCACAGGCAGGAACAGGACGAACTTCTTTGGCAAGTAATGTGCGCATTTTCCAGGAATTACCATCAGGGAATACTTGGTAAGCACGACCACCGGTTCCGTCCGTAGCGTAGTGATAGCCCCAGTAGTCAAAAGCGATCCCATGTGGATTCGGGCTATTACTACCATGAAAAGCAATGGTGTGGCGACGGGGGTCAAATCGATACATAGCGGAGGCAGTTGTTTTGAGACTGGATCCCCATGGGTGTTCATGGTTGTGCTGAAGAAAGACCCCACTCTGCCAATAAATCCCACCGTCAGGGCCATAGATGAGATTGTTTGCCGAGTGATGGGTATCCGAAGTGCCGAGCCCTTGTAATATCACATAGCGCACATCCGCCCTATCGTCTCCATCCGTATCTTTAAGAAAAAGAAGATCGGGACCAGACGTAACCAATACACCTCCATTCCAAAACTCAAATCCAAGTGGATTGTGAACTTTTGCAAATTCAATAATACGGTCGGCTTTTCCGTCGTTATTGTCATCAGGCAAGATCACTAGTGCATCACTCATCGGTTTCAATGGTTCCCACATCGGATAAGTTGGCCAAACTGCTGCCCAAAGGCGGCCCTGGGTGTCCACTTGCATTTGCACCGGGTTAATCAACTCAGGGAATTGTTTCTCATCGGCAAATAAATTCACCCCAAAACCATCACGCACTGCTAAGCGGTTTAAGCTCTCTGCAGGACTCAGGTATTTTATTGATCCTTCCTTAATGGCACTGGAGCTAATACTCCCTCCGCCAACATTAGAAACCACCTGAATTGGTGCGGGGACATTGCTGTCATCAATCTTACTTTTTTCTCCTGCAGCTAATTTCCAAATATGTTTATCCCGGTTGGCAGTCATCGAGTCAATCATGACCAGCTCATGCTGCAGAACCCTGGAGTTGGATTGGTCATCCACGAAGCGCAATTTGGACCGACTTCCCCAAATGTCATTACCATCAGTCGCACGATAACGGTTCAACCAATGCCAGTTTTTATCAACCACCGCCTTGCGGAGTATCTCAAGAGAAGATTTTGTTTTCACCTCTTTGTTAAAAAGTGCCTTGGCTATCACTTCCGCAATCTCACGATTCCCCTCCTCATTCAAGTGAGCTCCATTGATAGTGAGCGGCTCGGTAGCCTTCTCAAAAAGAGCAAGAGTCGGGTTAAACAGGTCGACAAATTCTACACCTTCCTGCTCTGCAACCTCCGCGGTCACTTTTGTGTAGATTGCCAGGTTCCTATTTTGAAGTTTTCCACGGGGAAGATTCCGGTCTTTTAAGTCCTGAAAGGCAATGGGACTGAATAGAACAATTCGCGGGAAGTTTGCCCCATTGGCTTTTGACCCTCGTATATTCTTAACAAAATTAACTAACTCCTGCCTAAAGAGCTTGGTACCCTTTTCCCCGTCAAACGATTCATTATAACCAAACATAGCAAAGACCGCATCCGCTTTTACGTGTCGAAGGTAGCCATTCATCGACATAAAACCACTGCTGCGCGGATAACTATTAGGGCGATCCCCGGACAGGCTCATATTGCGGAAGATTACCTCTTGGCCGACTAGCTCACTTTGTAAAAGTGTTTCAGTCCAGCCATCGTGCTGCATCCGGTCTGCTAAACCATTTCCTAAAATCGCAACTCTATCACCCTTTTTAAAGACAAAAGGAAGGACATCTTTGTAACCAGAGGGCACATTGACCTTATAAAGTGCAGGCTTAAACGCAGTTGGCTCTGGTTTGCCGTCATAAAGAAAAAAATCAAGAATTGTTCTAAACCTTAAGGTAAACTTGATACGCTGGGATCCCTTGGTTTTTCCGCTTTTATAAATTTGTTTACGATTCGTGTCCAATAACTGAATTGTAAATCCATCCAGTCTCGACTCAAAACCCTTTCGGTTCCAAATTTCCACCTCATCGATTTTGTATTCCTTACCCAGATCAATTTCCCACCAAGGAGTAACGGAACCCAATACATCGGTATGGGTTTGCCCTCCCTTATTATAGTCCGGGTCTTTTTGTCCATCAATTGCCCGGGAAGCAACTCCTCCCGCTCCAGTACTGGACTGAGTAGCCTTACCCTGAGGAGCAATATTTTTTCCATTACTTATAATTTCTACTTCATTCAAGGTAAGCACTTTATTGTCTTGGGGAATTTCAACTCGAAGAAAGCGGGCACCCTTACGGATATTTTGATTCCTTGCCGTGACTGACTGAACTTTTTTTACCACTACTTTAGGATTCGCGGGGATTGCACTTTTCAAAGCATCATACATCGAGGGCTTTACCCCTTTCACTTCTGCCCGGTTTTCAAATTTGCTGGGATTGAACGCACCTACAAATTCGATATTGGAATTCGGTTTGATTTGATCCTCCAAACCCACTGACCAGTAAATCCCATTAAGAATCAGACGGCGGTAACCCGGGTTAAGTAAATCCTGAGAAGCACCGTATAAGGATGTAAAAACTCTACCCTTATTCCCGTTCTTTGAAGTGTATGTCCGAGTCCACTCGCTTGCCATAGCTGGCTTATGCGGATCATCCTTACCATCTGCATTCATGGACATTAGTGGTTGCGCCTTCGTCAGAATATTCCAATCGGCTTGGGGTTCAGCATTATACCCGCCCGCCTGTACATGAACACTGTTCACTCCACGCAAAATTGGATGATCTTTCTTTTCGACGATCAGATCAATACGCGTACTTTGCCTATGGTTTTGACCATAATGACCAACCCAGCTTTGCCCGAGTACCTGCTCGCCGAAACCACCCCGATACTCTTTGCCCGCAAAACGAAAATCATACTTTGAATAGGGATCATTTGCACGGTTCTTGTCATATTTAAATCCATGGGTTGAAGTACGTAAACCGACTACTGGGCCTGCTCGGTTTAAGTATTCATCGATGTGCTTCATCTGTTCAGGAGGCAGGGCCAGAAAGCGAGTAAACATTACCATTCCATCCGCATCTCTCAATGTTTCCAATCCTGGAATATTAGAAGCTCCTGCTTCAATTTCGCCTTTTGTGTCCAGCCCAAATAAAACCGTACAATCAAATCCGTGGTGAACCGCCATGATACGAGCCAATGCGGGAAGCGTTTCCTCGGCCCGGTATTCATGGTCGCTGGCAACAAAAACCAACTTCTTATTCTGAGACGGGGTACCAGCTTTATAAACAACCGGATTCGCATTGGCAAAACCAGCCCATACCAGAAATGCAAATGAAAAAGAAAGTAGTCGTGGTATAATAGGGAGTAAGGAACACAGTTTTGTTGGCATAGTTTGAAGGGAGGTTATGGAGAAGAAAATGATATCGTTGCAGTAAAAGCCACTCACATTGTAAGCACAGTGATCGGCAAATAAAAAATGGAAAAACTAAAAAATTTACACTAACGATTGAATTGTCCTGCGGTCTACAACAAGCAAGGGAAGAATGGTCGCACGTTGGTAGACCGTTAGGTCAAATGATTTGTTGTAAGTTATGTTATTGTAAAGATTCCCTTGGTTTATTAGCCCATTTTCGCATAGGTGAGGAAATGAGGAGTAATGACCAAGCAATGGGTAATATGACAGTAAAGAGAGGACGGATTTCACTGTAGGTTAGGTATGGATTATTAAAGTCAACAGATGGTGTTAAAACATGGTTAATTGTATCTTGGATACCAAATATGGCACTTAATACAGGGAATATGAGTAGGATATATATCATTACTTTTGGTGGACGTACTAACGCTGCGTTAATAGCAAAATATATGCTAAAAGTATAAGCCGTAAACCCTGACCAACCTAAATAAGGAACGAGAACTTCATTTAAAGCTTTTGAATAAAATGGAGATAAACTTAATAATGCTGCAAATAGAGTGAACACAACATAAGCACGAAGAATCAGTGGAGCTTGATTGAATCTTTTCCAAACACTAGTTGAAGCATTAGGGAGTGAGGAACACAGTTTTGTTGACATAGTTTTTTACCTTACAATAACAGGGTTAACTTTTTTGACGAAGATTCATAAATGAAAAGGAATCCCCCACCGGCTCCGTTCAATGAGCTTTTCCAGCACAGGTCACGAGGAAGAAAATAGTAGGCTTAGGGTGAGGGAATCTCGTTTAAAGTATAATAGGCAGCATCGTGTAAAAGTGGTTGCTCCCCTCCTTTTCTGCGAATGCCGGGCATTTTTAATTCGTGCACATGTCCCTTCACCATTCCATCAATTTTTAAATGAACGCTCTTACCATCCTTTCCTGGAGTAGCCTTGCTGATCACCGGCAGAGTTCCATCGACTTCGGGACTTCCGTAACCTTTCTGGTAAATGTAAGTGTATGATTCCATCGTGTAAGAAGCGATATCCGCCAAAGTTTTGGCATCCGCTTCCTGTGTAAAAGTAAGTTCAAATCCATCTGGTTTAACTCGCATCTCGTGTACTTCAAAAGGAACCTTACCCGTCCAGTTAACCCTTTGGAAAGAAAACGGACTCTTTCCATGAGACCCCCAACCACGGTTAGTTCCACCCGTAAACATGCTTCCATCTTTTGCAAAGCGGGCCACAATATTCCCTGATCCAAAACCTTTGAGAAATGGAAAAGCAGCTCCCTGGTAAAAACCGTTTACCTTTTCAAGAAAAACGCGATGCACTTTAGAATGAGTCTGTTCGGAAATGAAAAGTTGATTAGAGAATGGACCGAATTTCCCTCCAGTCTCATCACACTCAATACCGGCCGGCGAATTACCTAGCTTTCCGTGAGGAAGAACCACTGGAGGCGGCACTAGATCGGGCACCCTCTTACGTTCTACTTCAATTCGACTCCCAGTCTCTGGTTCCGGAGGCATGGGGCCAAGAGCGTCAGTCAGGGCAAAATATTTATTTCCCACTGGATTTCCTTGAAATCCACCCGGACGAAGATGCTTAAGAGAACTGGAACCATTCCAAAGCCCTTGGTTATCACAATAAAAAACATCCCCCAAGTGATTAAATCCAATTCCCCCGGGCGAACGGATTCCATACCCAGTTGGAATGCACTCACCTTCAGGAGTGACTCGCATACACCATCCACGAAAAGGGCTCTTATCATCGGCCCCACTTGAGCCAGTCAAACAAAGAACAACCCAAATATCTCCATTCTTATCATGACGGGTACCAAAAGCATATTCATGGTAATTTCCATTAATCCCCCAATCATCTGCAACCGTCTCAAAGACATCCGCCCGGCCATCTCCATCGCTATCCTTGATACGAGAAACCTCCGGCCTTTGGGTCGCATAGAGCCAACCATCCTTCCAGGCAATTCCAAGAACCTCATGGAGGCCACGCGCAAATAATGTCCATTTTGGGTTTGGTTCTTCTCCAAAGACATCTTCGCCAACAAAGATATCACCACGTCTAGACGCGATTGCCACCTTATTACCAGGTAGAATATCAATCCCACTCACTTCGATCACTTCTCCTTCAGGAAGAGGAATGGTGGTGATTGGATAATAGTCGGACTCAACCGGTAATGTGCCGGAAGGGTCATCCGCGTGCATTATCGCAGTTACACAGACGAAAGAAAGAAACGAGAAGGTTAAATTTTTCATAATTTAAATTATATTTAATATTTGATTAGGCTCAATTATTCAGCCCAGGAATAAGTAATTTCAAGCTGGGCCGTTTTACCATTGAATACGATAGGAACACGCAATTCATCCTCATGAGTAAATGCGTCACCACCTTTCACTCGGACAACTAATTCTTCATTTTGGAAGGAATCGTCCTTTTTTTCAAAATTACCCTCAGCAATACGAAAATATAGATTCGTCGGACCTTCCTTTGCGGAAAATCTGATCAAACGCTTAATTTTACCGGGAATTCCCTCGGATGTATCTGCTATTGGAATGGCCTTATCCGTAATCGAAACCTTATTACGACTGTATTTGAAAGTGGGTCTTTGCATCTTGTCCAATACATATCCACCAAAAGCCAACTCTTTCGTTCGATATTCGGATTCTGGCCAAGAGGAATCACTCGAGTTCAATTTGGCTATGGCTAACCCCTCGGGCAAGCGGAGGACGTCATTTCCCGCAGGAGGTTGAAAACCCTGCCCACGGGCAATCCAATGCCGGGCACCATTGATAAATTCGCCATGCCAAATCATTGCCAGTCTCATATTATTTGCATCAAAGGCAAGATTTACACCCTCATGGTAACCCACACCAATTGCCCGCGGACCTGCCCCATCAATGAAGTTTCGATAAACGGTAGCTTCCCCCTTTAGAGGTTCGATCAACATACCTTCGACAGTCTGCCCAGACTTAAGTGCGGTTTTGGAAAGGGACTTATTTTTAAAACCTGGCCCGGTCCACGAAACACTAAGTGCTTCCCCACCCGCTAATTCGAAATATTTAACTTCAATGTCGTGCTTTCCTTTTTTCAATTCAACAGAACCATCTTTTGCCTGAACTCCATGTACGCCATCATTATTGACGATCATCTTGCCATTAATAAACAGCTGGGATCCGTCATCAGAAGAAATTGTGAAAGAATACTTCCCATCCTTTAGGCATTCGATCTTGCCATTAAAAACGAAAGCAAAGCTATCATTAATTTCACGCATTGAAATATCAAAAAGGCCTGTGGCTAGAGTTCCAGATTTCACAGCTTTGAATTCAGAAAAATCAGGCATCTTACTCCATTTTCCGTGATACATTTCATAGGTAAGATTGGTGACCGGGTTGGCTTTCTTGGTTACCCCCATCACACCATTCATTAATTGATAATGCCCCGGAAAAGTGCAGATGTATGGATAGTCCCCTTCCTTTTTAGGAGTTTTAAAATAAAAGGTTATCTCTTTGCCAGGCTGTACCATTCCAGAACTGGCTAGTATTCGAGTGTGCCCCTTAGGTTCCCAATTCATTTTAACTCCTTTATCTCCGAGTTTTAAAACCGCATCAATAACCTCCTGTCCTTTATCCCCACCTTTTTTCTTTCCGGGCGTACAAATGATTAAATTATGGGGAAGAGAATCCGGATTTTTGAATACC
>CAWUUU010000226.1:0-10602 GCA_963924995.1 uncultured Opitutales bacterium | reverse complement strand
TTAGCCAAAAAGCTGGTCCTGAATTAGAAAAAGTATTTGATCCCAACAAATCTTTTAAGCATCAAAATAAAGAAATTCGCTGGCAGGCAAAACCAGAATGGAATGAGGGTAAGTTGTATGGGAGCGTTTTTTCTGGGGATACTACATCGAATTACTTATTAAAAGAGATCACTGCTACCGCCCCGATCGATATACCATTGAGCTTGGGAAGCGACGATGGCATACGGGTTTATTTAAATGGTAAAATAGTTTTGGATAACAATGTGGGTCGGGGCGCTGCACCGGATCAAGATAAAATCATTCTATCACTCAAAAAGGGTCTGAATTTAGTTCTAGTTAAAATCCATAACGGAGGTGGAGTTTCTGGCTTTTATTATAAATCGGGAGCTGGTAAACCTCTTGTGCCTAGTATGGAAATTGACTTGAAACAGCCGAAAGGAAGTTTCTCTATTGAACTAGAAGCCAAATCAACTAAGGAGAATCCCATGAGAGCGAGATGGAAAACGGCTCAGCAACCTATGTATTCTGGGCAAAATGAATCCAAAAGTGTACAGATTGCTAAGTCGACTGATTGGAAGACTTATCGATTGGACTTTGTTTCCGTTCAGGACCTGACGGGCATTTCGTTACTACTTGGCGATGGAGTTTCACTGCGTTCGGCTAAATTGTATCATAATGAGCTTCCTCAAAAATTATCTTTTGAAAACTCACTTGCCACTTTCAGTCAAGGAGGGTACCCGGTTGCTTCTGCAGTGGATGGTAAGGTTGCACCGAGTGGAAATGGTTGGGCCATTTCTCCGCAAATGGGAAATGTTCATTTTGCCTCGTTTCAGGTTAAGCAAAAGTTGTCTTTTAAGGGCCCTCTGCAATTAACTTTTACATTAAAACAGGAATTTCAAAGCGGTCAGCATTCACTGGGTCGATTTCGTTTGGCCGTTACTGATGTACCTGCACCAATATCTTATGGATTGCCCAAAGAGGTGAAAGCCATTTTTGCGATCGCAAAGGATAAGCGAACTGCAGAGCAGAAAACTAAGTTGTCTGATGCTTTCAAGAAATCTAACCCCGAACGAGTTCTCTTGACCCATTCATTGAATAAAGCGAACAAGCCGTTACCGAAAGACCCAAAATTAGTGAAATTACAAAAAAGTTTAGCGGACGCAAAAATACCCGTTGTGTTGCCACCCGAAATTGCACGTTTACGTAGAGCTCTTGGGTTAAGTAAGAATCATCTTACCAATAAGAGGCTTGTTGGAGCACAGGATTTGTCCTGGGCTTTAATTAACACACCTGCCTTTTTGTTTAACCGTTGAGTTGGCTTGATTGAAGGTTCGTAGATACATTTAAAACTAAAACAGAGGAAAAAACATGATTGGAATACCAGGAGAATTAGGAAAAGATTTGTGTGACTCACATTTATCCATGAGTCGAAGAGATGTGTTGAAGGTAGGAGGTTCAAGTATGTTGGGACTTTCTTTGGGTGCGATGCTAGAAATGAAGGCTTCGGCCAATCCAAAACGGGGAGGTGGTCCTGGCTGGGGACAAGCAAAAAGTATAATTATGATCTATCTACAAGGCGGACCGAGCCACTTGGATCTATGGGACCCCAAGCCTGATTCACCTGATAATGTAAGGAGTATTTTTAAACCCATTTCAACCAAGATCCCTGGGGTTAATTTCACCGAACTTCTACCCAATTTAGCTAAGGTGAATGATAAGTTTACCATGATGCGTGCGGTCAGTTACACCCCAAAAGGTTTGTTCAATCATACTGCAGCCATTTATCAAATGATGACTGGTTATACTACAGACAAGGTCAGTCCATCGGGCCAACTTGAACCACCGAGTCCAAAGGATTTTCCAAATTTCGGATCCAATATTATTCGAATCAAACCAACCTCTGAACCGATGCTTCCCTTTGTTATGCTCCCGCGTCCGCTCCAGGAAAGTGGGGTAGTGGGGAAAGGTGGAACCGCTGGTTTCTTGGGTAAGGCATATGATCCTTACACCTTATATCCTCCAGGTAGCGATATGGATATGCAAAAAATGGCAAAGATTCGAGTCGATGATTTGCAAATGAGACCTGATATGTTTGGCGTTCGTCTGAACAGGCGAGCTCGATTACGAGATGCAATGAATGATGCCATGCCGGTGATTGATAAAGCGGTTCAAAAATACAACTTGAATCAACACTACGATCGTGCCCTCGATCTGGTTGCATCAGGACGGGCAAGGGAAGCCTTTGCGATTGACCAGGAAACTGAGAAAAATCGTGAATTATATGGCCGTAATACTTTTGGCCAAAGTTGTTTACTTGCCAGGCGCTTAGTGGAAGCGGGAACCCGTGTGGTCGAGGTGATTTGGCCCAAGGTGGCGAATTCAGATAACCACTCATGGGATACGCACAAGAATTTACCCAAGCGAATGAAGGATCAATCTGCCCCCATGTTGGATAAAGGATTATCAGGATTAATGACTGATTTAGACCAGCGTGGTTTGCTTGAAGAAACCATGGTCGTCTGCGTGGGAGAATTTGGTCGCAGTCCTGAAAAAGGGGTGAGTACCTCTGGGAATGGAAATGATGGGGGGAGTCGTGATCACTGGCCCTATTGTTATACTGGCGTAATTGCGGGTGCCGGGATCAAGCGTGGATATGTGCACGGCGAGTCGGATAAGACAGGTTCTGCACCATTGGATAAACCAATTCACCCGAGAGAATTACTGGCAACGATTTATCATGGCTTTGGCATCGATCCGGAAACGATTGTTTATAACCATTTAAATCAACCACGTGAGTTGGTCAAAGCACAGGCGGTGACCGAGCTTTTCGGCTGATCGACTGAAGGTTAGTTACTTCATATTTTTTTTGATGAAAGGAAATGGTGGGCTACTTAGTGCATTATTACTAATGTTTTTTTGGCTAGGAGCCTGTCGTACTAAAATTGATCCGCAGAGTGCGGATCGAGAAGTTCGAGAACTTTTACGAGATGTGCCTGGTTTTAACTGGGAGTTGAGTAAAGAATCTCGATTGAATGAAACTCAAAGCGGTTCTTTTCCATTTGTGCCCAAGGATGATCCTGATTCACGAAAAATCACCGAGCGCATTCAAGAAAAGAGTGCCTATGCGGATGGAAATACGACAGTTTTGCCACTGGGTAATCAATGGCAGAATTCGCTTCCTTTGGATGCCAACGGTGCGATTGAATTGAATCTGGAAAACGCAATGTCCTTAGCGATGTTGCATTCTCCCGAGTTTCAAAGGCAAAAAGAAAATCTTTATCTTTCCGCCTTGGATGTTACTTATGAAAGATTCCGATTAGATCCGAATCCCTTTGCAGGTGTAACGGCACAGGCGGATCGTGAAATTGACGATGATGAAGTGGATGTTCAGTCACGTGCTCAAGTTGGCATTCGAGGAGTTGCCGGACAAGGAGCAAGTTGGGTAGTTTCATTAGCAAATCGCCTCACTTTGGAATTGAGCAATGGTGATGCTAAAGTCGGTGGTTCATTAGCTAATCTAACCATTACTCAACCACTTCTTCGCGGTGCAAGTAAAAGAATCTATAGGGAAACGCTTACCTTAGCTGAGCGTAAATTATTAGCAGATGCTCGAAGGTTGGAGCAGTTTAGACAAGGTTTCTTTCTTGATGTGATTACCGGTAGCAATCCATCGGAAGGAATCGGTACGAGTGGGATTCCTCGCCCATCTTCTTTTTCAAGTGGTGTATCTGGATACTTGGGCCTCGTTCAAGAAGTACAGAGAATCAGAAATCAAGAAGCAAATGTGGCCAAGTTGAAGGATAGCCTCGCACAGTTGGAAGCTGCATTTGAAGCAGGACGAATCGGTAATCGATTACAAGTTGATCAGGCAAGACAAGCACTTTATAATGGGCAAAGCGGGCTTCTAGCCGCCAAGTCAGTTTATGAAAATAAATTGGATGGCTACAAAATTTTTCTTGGTTTGCCTCCTGACTTATTACTTCGTGTAGAAGATGATTACCTTGAACATTTTCGCCTTACAGATCCTATGCTTGTTGAGGTGCAGTCTGAAATTAATGAACTGCTACAAACTATCCGAAGTCCCGATTTAAAGATTGAACTTGGCTTTTTCGAAGGCTTTGGAGAACAAACAATCGAAATGAAGTACTCTATTGATCAGAGTTTGCTTGGGTTAAAAGAAGATTTCGAAATTCTTGTTGATCAAATGCCTCAAAGAAAAAAATGGTATAAGAATCTTCGTAATCGATCAGACCTAAAAGATTTAGGGATGGGGAGTAATGCATTTCAGGACAGTGCATTAGATCAACTTGTAACAGATTTAAATAAAACAAGTTCAAGGTTGAATGAGGAACTAGCAAGTCATTGGGATCAGCTCAATAATTGGAACGAGGTTTTACCGACCACTCCGCTTGAAAACGCCCGTGGTGTTCTGGCGAACCTCTTAAATGATTTATCTGGTGTGGTTCTGGAACTTTCCCTTGCTCGTGCATCGGTAAGGCTTGAATCGATTGTAATGATCGAGGTATCAGTTGATCCAAATAACGCTCATCAGACTGCATCTGAAGCACGCTTGGATTGGATGAATGCCCGTGCGGCCTTAGTTGATTCATGGAGGATGACAGATTTAGCCAGGGATGATCTACGGACAGATTTAGACTTGGTGTTATCGGGTGATTTAGGATCGGATTCAATGGGCTCTGGCCATTTTAAATCGAGTGAGGGAAGGGTGAGTGTAGGAATAGAATTAGATACACCGCTTTCCAAAGTAAGGGAACGAAATCGTTACCAAGCTTCCTTAATTCAGTACCAGCAAGCCCGTCGTCAATACTTAGCCTTCGAAGACAGTGTGTTAAGATCTCTCCGTCAACACACACGCTTGGCCAAGCTTTATCAGTTAAATTTTGAACTTAGTCGAGCTGCGGTGAGAGGTGCGATCGCACAAGTTGATTTAGCACGATTACGTCTTAATGAGCCTCCTCAGCCTGGTAAAAATTCCCAGTTTGGTGCCACCACTGCCCGGGATTTGGTGAATGCATTAAATGATTTATTAGAGGCAAGTAATTCCTTTTTAAGTGTATGGATTGGGTATGAAGCAATGCGGATGAGACTTACCTACGACCTTGGTGCCATGAGTCTTTCAGATAATGGACTATGGGAGGACTCAGGTGCAATTATATCAATGGAACCTCCTTTATGAAAATTGTAAGATCATTTGGTCCTAACTTGCTGACTTTCGGTTATTAACTTATAACTCAGTAGTAAAATGACCCACAAATCAAAAGCAGGTTTTATTTCAACCAAGGTAATATTGGGTTTAGCGGGAGCAGGTATGCTTTCATTTGCTTGGTGGATAGGTGGAGATGGAGTTGAAGACAACCTTGCCGTGCAACCCTTATTGGAAGAAGTTCGACTCGATGAGTTTGTGCTTGAGATCACGGAACCAGGTGAAATTGAAAGTGCAGAGAATGTTGAAATTCGCTGTGAGGTACGTAGTCGAAGTTCTTCAGGTATAAGTATCCTCGAAATTGTACCAGAAGGTACTCTTGTAAAAAAAGGGGATTTTCTAGTTCGACTTGATGATGCTGCACTTCAAAAAGATTTACTCCAACAACGTATTGCAGTTTATCAATCACGTGCCTCTCTGGTAAAGTCGCGAGCGGATTTAAAAGCTGCTCAATTGTCCATGGATGAATATTTGTCTGGTTCATTTAGACAGGAAGAGGAACAACTAGAAAGTGCCGAGTTTGTGGGGAAAGAAAACCATCGAAGAGCGGAGGAATATTTTGCATACAGCAAACGCTTAGCTGCCAAGGGATATGTGTCTGGTGCTCAATTGGAGGCCGATGAATTCGCAGTGGAGAAAGCGAGAAAAGAATTGGACCTTGCTCAAACCCGTTTGGAAGTTTTGCGGGTTCATTCAAAGAAGGCCAAAGTTAATGACCTTAATGCTTCCATTCAAACCTCAGAAGCCAAACTTAAATCAGTTGAGAATTCCTATGAGTTAGAATGTACCCGAGAAAAAGAAATTAATGAACAGATAGTAAAGTGTACGATTTATTCCCCTTCTAGCGGAGAAGTCACTTACGCTAATCGATCGAATTCAGGTTCCGAAGATGGCGTTTTAATTGAGGAAGGGAAATTAGTCCGCGAAAGACAAAAAATTATTCGTTTACCTGATGCATCTCTTATGAGGGTAATTGCCAAAGTAAATGAGAATCGGATTGAACAGATAAAGATTGGAATGGTTTGTTCGATTACAATTGATGCATTGCGAGGAATTGAGTTGAAAGGAGAGGTTGAATCGGTCAGTGAGTATCCCATTCCATCGGTAAGTCGCTATACATCACATATAAAGGAGTATGCTACTCATATTTTGATTAATAATCCGCCTGCTGGTATTCGTTCAGGGATGTCTGCAAAAGTATCGATTTTATCTAAAGAAATCGACCAAGCGTTACAAATCCCCTTAACCGCGATATTTCGTAAAAATGGACAAGCTTACTGCCTTGTTGGTCATACTGGTAGAAATGACTTTTCCTTACGTGCATTGGAATTGGGACCTAATAATTTAAGTAAGGTTGTAATATTAAAAGGATTGAAAGAAGGAGAAAGTGTTCTGGTTAATCCCGATTCTTTTATTGAGAAGTACGCAACTGAACTTGGAGAAAAAATCACAGCAGGATAGTCTTTCTTTATCCACGCTCAATCATTGTGTGTCGCACTTTTTTTAATCAATGAACTTTGCTTTCTCGGTTCGATCATTGTCCAAAACGTATCAAATGGGGGACGAGGAGGTCAAAGCACTTGATTCCGTTGATTTAAATGTACCTGAAGGAGATTATGTAGCCATTATGGGCCCTTCGGGTTCAGGTAAAAGTACATTATTGAATTTATTGGGCTGTTTAGACCGACCCACAGATGGATTTTATGAGGTGAATGGTCGTGAGGTTACCCACTTAACTGACAACGAACTGTCCAATGTACGGAGCCATTCAATTGGGTTTGTTTTTCAATCCTATAATTTGATTCCCTATTTAAATGTACTTGAAAATATAAGAATGCCACGAGCTTATCTTCGTGGAGATAACAATAGCCTTTCTAGTACAACAGAACTAGCTGAGAGAGTGGGGCTGGGTGATCGATTGAACCATCGTCCACAAGAACTTTCGGGGGGGCAGCAACAACGGGTTGGAATTGCTCGATCATTATCTAGTAATCCAGCCTTTGTATTGGCGGATGAACCGACTGGTAATTTGGACAGTAAAACGACGGATGAAATTCTCAATTTATTAGATCAGTTAAATGAGGAGGGAAAAACCATTATATTGGTAACCCATGAAGATGAGGTTGCTCGTCGGGCTCGACGAGTGATTCGGATGAAGGATGGTAAAATCGTAGAGGATGTTCGAGTTGAAAAACCAATTGAGCTGAAACCAATTGTAGCTGAATCTAAACCTCGAGTGGTTATTTCTTGGCGACAAAGAATTTCCCGATTCTGGCACAATCTAGGAAAAGCCGCTTTGTTGAGTATTTGGACTCATCCGATGCGCTCATTACTTACAGGCTTAGGAGTATTTATTGGAGTCGTGAGCGTGGTGTGGTTACTTGCGATTGGTGAGGGGATTGCGGAAAAGGCTGAGGGTGAGATTATGGCTCTAGGTGCGAATAATTTGATTCTCTCTTCGAAAAGGCCGCCCGAATCGGAACGGAAAAATAAGGGTCAATATTTTTATTCTTATGGCATTACTGCCAATGACTTAAATAAAATTCATGAATTAATACCTCATATATCCGCGATTTATCCCACTCGTGAACTTGATAATCGTACGGTTTTTACCAAAGCAGGGAAAACCCGTGCAGAATTACTGGGTTGTAATCCGAATTATCAAAAATTGCATAATTTAGAAGTATCTAAAGGAAGGTTTTTATCGGAATTTGATAATCAAGAAGAAGCAGAAGTCTGTGTCCTCGCTGCTGGTTTGGCCAAGGTTCTTTTCCCCTTTGGAGATTCAATCGGAAATACGGTTAATATTGCGGGTAATTTATATACTGTGGTGGGCGAAGTGAGCCCGAGAACTGAATTGAAGGATACTGATAAACTTGGCTTCAAGGAATTATTTGAAGATAATGTCTATCTGCCTCTTCAAACTGTTTGGAGTAAAGTATTTGATTATTATTACCGCGGGTATGATGGGACGCCTTTACTCTCAAAGGTAATCCTTACTTTAGAGGATCCAACAAAATTGATGACGGTCGCTCAAATGCTACGAGATTTTCTCGATAAGGAACATGAAATGGAGGATTATCAACTCACCATTCCTCTGGAATTAATGGAGCAGGCAGAAAAAGCCAGACTCACCTTTATTGCATTAATGGGACTTGTTGCGGGGATCTCCCTCCTTGTCGGAGGAATTGGGATTATGAACATTATGATGGCCACCGTTACGGAACGAACTCGAGAAATTGGGATTAGGCGAGCCTTGGGTGCAAGAAAAGCGGACATTACCATGCAATTTTTAATTGAAACAATGGCCTTGTCAGGCCTAGGTGGATTATTGGGGATTGCGGCGGGGTTTCTTTGTCAGCCTGCCTATGATATAGGCCTTCGTTTTTTAGAGGATTTTACTCCAACTATTTTTGAATCTCTTCCACCTTCTATGAAAAATATGACTCCGGATTTAGTCTTATGGTCTTTACCCGTTGTTTTTATGATCGCTGTTTTAACTGGTATTATTTTTGGGATTTACCCCGCTCGGAAAGCATCAGAAATGAGTCCAGTCGATGCATTAAGGCATGTGAGTTAATCGCGAGTTTCGGGGAATCCCTGCTTACACAAAGGCCGAACAAAACGTTGGTAAGCCTCTTTGCCAATTGAAGTGTAACGCGAGTCTGTGGTGGCGGGCCACGGCCCACCGTGATGAGTGGCGGTACCTGGTGTGACTCCAGGTGGAAAACCATTCCACAGTAATCGACCCACTTTGGATTCGAGCATAGGAATGACCTTTTGACACAAAGGCTCTTCTTCTTTTGTACAATGAATACTCCCCGTCAAGCTGCCTTGAAAAGATTCGATGCAATTGAAAAGTTCCTCTTCATTTTTACACTCTATGAATAAAGACGCTGGCCCAAAGGCTTCTGTTCTTAACTCGGGGTTTTGAATGAATTGTACCGCATTTAATTCAAAAATTCTGCAAAAAGCAGGATTTTTGATCCTACCTTGATTGGATTCATTAGTGGAGAGCAAGGGGAGTGCTTTTTTAAGAAAACTAATACCCTTTTCATAATTTTCATAAATGTCTCGACTGAGCATCGGTAGGATTTTTTGCTGCTTCACCGCTTCTTTAATGTATTGTCGCAAGGATGAATGGTCAGATGAATTCAAGATAAAAAATGCACCGGGCTTGGTGCACATTTGTCCGGCGAAAAGATTGACGGCTTGGATATAGTTCTGGGCAAGCGTGGCTGAATCTTGTTCAATTTTATGAGGTAGTGCGATGACTGGGTTAAGGCTACCCATTTCTGCATGGAATGGGATTGGCGTTTCTCTTTGAGATACAATTTTGGATAGTGCAGATCCTCCTCGAAGTGATCCAGTAAAGGCAATACAAGAGACATTGGGGTGTGCCACTAGATTTTGTGTAACTGCATGATTTTCCCCATAAATAAGTTGGAATGTCCCTAATGGAATTTCACATTTCTTCATTGCTACTTTAACAAGATCGGCAAGGAATTGACAGGTTCGCGGATGTGCCGGGTGAGCTTTGACCACTACAGTGCAGCCCACTGACAGGGCTGATGCCGTATCTGTACCTACCACTGATATGGCTAAGGGGAAGTTACACGCACCAATTACCACTACCGGGCCAAGAGGTATACTTTCTTTAACGAGCTTGGGCCTGGATTCTTGAAAGTGTGCGTCTTGGCAGGATGGTCGAAGCCACTCGTCCGTTTTTGCCACTTTTGCGAAGACCTTAATTTCTGCAACTGTACGAATTAGCTCAATCTCTAGCCGAGATTTACCTAAAGAGGTTTCGTTATTGGCAATTGAGATTATGACCAATCGGTTTTTTTCGATCTCTTTCCCGATCTGGTTGAGAAACTCTGCCCGTTTGGATCCACTAAATTTACGGAATTTATGAAAAGCTTGCCCTGCAAGAAAAAGGGCCTGATTGATTTCTTGATGGGATGCGTCCGGGAAAAGTGTGGGCACGGATTTTATAGATACATGCTTTCGTAGATATCTGCGATGTTGCGTATTGCCAGGGCATAGGCGGCTGTTCTACGTTCGTGGATTTTACTATTTGAAAGCTCTTGTTCTTTAATCTCGGAATAAGCAACTCTCATGGTGTCATCCAAGCCTGAGCGAACGAGATCAATTTCACTGGGCCCCGCGAGCAATTTATTTTTGGCTGAGTCAGCAAGAGATTTTCCGATCCCGCTTTCAATGGCGTCGATTATTTTTTGCCCCTGTGCTTCCACAAATCGTCGATCCATCCTGCCAAATCGTACATGAGATAGGTTCTTTAGCCATTCAAAATAGGATACGGTTACTCCACCCGCATTAAGGTAAGCATCGGGTATAATAAAGACACCTTTTTCGTT
>CAWUUU010000225.1:0-18876 GCA_963924995.1 uncultured Opitutales bacterium | reverse complement strand
TGAACCTGTAAAACCATCCCCGAAAAATATAGGGGTGGGAATCTCTCCCGGTTTTTTGCCATAAACATCGTCTAATAATGTGTCGCTTCCATGTATTATAGTAAACCGGTCACCATTAAACGCAGAATTGATATTCCATGTAATTTCCCCTGCGGCAGAAGTTAGAGGCACATTTACAATGGATTCATTGCCATTACCAACATTATTGGGGAACTCCACTGATTGTGTTGCCGGTTCTTTTTCTATAAATAGAGAATCAAAAATACCTGTACGATGAATATCAATTGATTTACTATCATACAAATGCTCGACTTTTAAAATACTTGAATGATCCGCAGCAGAAGCTAATGAAGCAATGTTTCCGCCTGCAAATAAACTGACTCCGTTGAATTTTTGTTGTTGAAGTTCTCTTAACTGTAGTTGGATTTCTTTGAATTCTTTATCGTAATTATCTTTGTCAAAACTATTTTTTGTTGGGTCGTGAAAGAGATGTTTAAGTTCTCCAGACCGAGAAATCATTTTTCCTGCACTTTCAATAATGCTATTTTGAATCTGTAGAAAAGATATAGAATTTTGAAAATTTTCTTTTAGCTTTGTAAAGTTATTTGCTTTCCCTGCTAGTTTTCCTGCAACAGCAAGACCTGCGGCATCATCACCCGAATTAACTATCTTGTGCCCGGTACTTAATCTTTGGATACTTTTCTTAGTTTGCTGAATGGCATCATTTGAATAATGTCGTGAAATAGATGCTGTGGTATTTGAATTTACATGAAAGGCCATAACTTTTAATAAAGTCGACCAATTGGTTTATTTCTTTAGTCGAAATTAGACTTAACCAAAAAAAATCCGCGTAAAGCGGATTTTTTTGTTTAAAGATTACCAGTTATCCTGACGAGGAGGACGATCCTCACGAGGACGAGCCTCATTTACTTTAAGATTTCGTCCAGCCATTTCAGAACCGTTTAGTGACTCGATTGCTTTATTTGCTTCATCTGCGTCTTCCATGGTTACAAAGCCGAAGCCTTTTGAACGACCTGAATTACGATCAGAAATGATCGAAGCCTTTTCAACTTTTCCAAATGCACCAAATGCATCTGTTAGATCTTGGTCACTTGTCGACCAAGGGAGATTACCCACATATATTTCCATTTTACTATTTTCTATGATTATCCTAGATCGCTCGTAACATTTTAGATCGAGAGTGTTACAAATAACATTCCTCACCTGACCATGAATAAGCGAATAAAGAGTATATAATGACATCCTTTGTGAATAAATCAATGGCAAAACGAGCATACACTTGCTTTTTAATGACAGTTTTATTTGTATTGAACCGATGCAATTTTCCATCTTCCTCCTTTTCGTAATTTGTTTATCCCTTTGGGGAGAAAAACCCAATGTCTTAATGATCGCAATCGATGATCAAAATGATTGGATTGGATATTTGGGTGGGCATCCAATGGCCCAAACACCACACATTGATAAATTGGCCAAGTCGGGCACTGCTTTCACTAATGCCCATTGCCAATCCCCCTTATGTAATCCCTCCCGAACCAGTCTAATGTTCGGGTTGCGCCCTTCTACTACTGGTATCTACGGTTTAGCTCCGTGGATTAGAACTCTTCCTCCATACAAGGACCATCTCTCCTTACCGCAGTACTTAAAGAAACATGGTGGGTATCAAACTTCGACTGGGGGGAAGATTTATCATGGTCGCAATGGAAGAGGTAAAAATGACAGAGAGTTTGATGAAATAGGTCCAGCCTCGGGAGTGGGCATTAGGCCCAGAAAAAAGCTAATTACTACTCCATTTGGAAATCATCCTTTGGTCGATTGGGGGGTATTTCCACACAAGGATGAAGATAAACAGGATTATAAAGTCGCAAGTTGGACGATTGAGGAACTCAAAAAGAAGCGAGATGCTCCCTTTTTTATTACCACAGGGTTTTTCCTACCTCATGTCCCTTGTTATGCTACGCAAAAATGGTTTGATCTTTTCCCTGATGACGATTCGGTTTTACCTGAAATACTACGCAACGATCGTGAAGATACTCCTCGCTTTTCTTGGTACATGCACTGGTATTTGCCCGAGGTTCGTTTAAAATGGTTGGAAGAAGCAAATCAATGGAGGAATCTCGTTCGCTCTTACCTAGCCTGTACCAGTTTTATTGATGCACAGGTTGGAAGAGTTCTTCAGGGACTCGAAGAATCAGGGCATAAGGATGATACCATTGTGATTCTTTGGTCCGATCATGGATGGCATATTGGTGAAAAAGAAATTACGGGAAAGAATACTCTTTGGGATGATAGTACTCGGGTACCTTTAATTTTTGCAGGGCCAGGCGTTCAAAAGGGTGGGCTATGTCAACAACCTGCCGAACTTTTAGATGTATATCCAACTCTTCTTGATCTTTGTAAACTTCCCCAAAATGAAAAACTGGAAGGATTGAGTTTATTACCGCAGTTGCTTGACGAGAATGCCACACGATCCCATCCCGCGATTACCACTCATAATCAAAATAATCATGGGATTCGTTCAGAGGGTTGGAGATTCATTCAATATGCAGATGGTTCAAGAGAATTATATGATATGCGAAATGATCCTAATGAATGGAAAAACCTAGCTCATGATCCAAAATTCAAAAAAGTAATTGATGAGCATGTTTCTTTTTTACCTGAAGTAAATAACGCTCCTGCTCCTGGAAGTCGGAGTCGTATTTTAACGGTGGAGAAAGATCATGTGATTTGGGAAGGAAAAAAAGTTCTTCCAAGTGATCCCATTCCAGGGTTTTAATCCTAATCATTCCTTTATTTAAGATTTCAAAGACTTTTCTTCTTAACTAGCAAATAACCTTCTTTAATATTTTAGAGAATATGCGAAAATATTTTTTGGAAATATTTTCGGCAATTAATCAAATAAGACGGAGTGATGTATAGTAAAGGAAAGATCAGAACTCAATATGAAGAATAATACAAATAACTCTAACGCTCAAAATATCCGATATGGTCTGTTGAATATGATTGGCGGATTCTTAGATGAATTTAATTTGTTAAATTTTGACCTTCGGGGAGTATTTTTGTGATGGTCACGAATTATTATAGTCTAAATAATTTTCTAACCTTGCGATCCCGTACTCTAAGAATTCTTGGTCTTGATTTGAAGAGTTTTGAATCGTTTGTGAATATTGTCGTACACTGCTATTTTAATTATAGAAATCTTATACCGGTTTCATTATTTAAAACCACATTCTTTTATCCTGCTCGATAATGAAAATTCTCTCTTTTATCTCCATTTTAAATTTTTGTTTAAGTAGCTCTTTCGCAAAACCTGCTCAGATTGACTTTGCCCGAGAAGTTTTACCTATTCTTTCGAACAAATGCTTTGCTTGTCATGGACCGGATACTAAAAAGAAGGACTTGGTTCGCCTGGATATAGAGGAATTAGCCAAGAAGGATTTAGGAGGTTATCATGCGATTGATCCCAAAGATTTAAAGGAAAGTGAGTTACTTTACCGAATTATCGATGAGGAGGACCCAATGCCTCCTGAGGATTTTGGTAAAACTTTGACGGCAAAAGAAAAACAATTGATTAAGGATTGGGTGATGTCCGGTGCGGAATATGCTCAACATTGGTCTTTTGTTCCTCCGACTAAGAATGAAGTTCAGCCTGCGATTAACCCGGTGGATCATTTTATTGAGAAAGGGCTCAGCGACGCGGGGCATGGATTTGCAACGGAAGCCGATCGAACGACTTTGGCTAGGCGTGCATCCTTGGTGTTGAACGGGTTGCCTCCGGAAACTGATGAGTTAGAAAAGTTTCTTAATGATGATCGTTCTGATGCGTACGAGCGGTTTCTTGATCAATTATTTGCCCGTGCGGACTACGGTGAACATGTCTCTCGTTATTGGTTGGACGCGGTGCGTTATGGAGATACCCATGGCTTACATCTCGACAATCGACGGGGCATTTATCCTTATCGTGACTGGGTGGTGCGAGCCTTGAATGATAACTTAGGAATCGATGACTTCATTCGTTGGCAGTTTGCTGGCGATTTACTTCCTAAGCCATCAACTGATCAAAAAATTGCCACTGGGTATGTGCGTATGAATCCAACCACGGGGGAGGGTGGTGCTATACCCGAGGAGTTTCAAATGAAGAATAATTTTGACCGTGCTGAAACCACAGGGACTGCATTTCTTGGATTGTCCCTTACATGTGCCCGTTGCCATACCCATAAGTATGACCCATTAACTCATCGGGAATATTATGAATTCCTTGCATTTTTCAATAACACTGCCGAGCATTCTATGGACGGAAATAAGTACGAATACGGGGATCATTTAACCGTACCTCGCGACCAGGAGTCGGCCCAGAAATGGCAAGAATTAGAAGCAAGGGAAAAAGTATTCCTCACTAAGATTCAACAGACAGGCAAATACAAGGGTAAGGATGATGATCTGGCAAAATTAGCGGAAGCGCTCAATCCTGATCTTACGAAACCGAGTGATCGGGTTGTGGGAACTTCTCTTCATTCCCCCCGCAATCAAACACCTAAATATGCGATCGATGATAATCCTAAAACCAAATATCTGAATCGTGATGCTAATGGTAGTGGTCTTTCTATTTATACTGTTCAGGGAGTGGTTGGCGGATTAAGTCTTACTTCTGCTGAGGATGTACCTGGTCGCGATCCGTTATCCTATTTACTCGAAGGTTCTAACGATGGGAAATCTTTTGTTATTATATCTGAAGGGTCGGTACCTAATTTTGAAAAGCGATTACAAAAACATCATATTTACTTCGATAACAATATATCATATTCGAAGTACAAATTAACTTTCCCCCAATTAGCTGATATTTATTCGAAAGAAATGCAGATCGCTGAGATTGAACTACTCAAGGCAGAAATGTCTGTTGCTGACGAACTTTTAAAAGAAGGGCGCAGACTTCAAAAAGAAATTTCCAATGGTCGAAGATCTTTGCTTACCACTACTTTAATTGCCCGTGAACTTCCCACAAACCGTCGCCGTGTAACTAAAATCTTAAATCGTGGAGAATACGATCAAACGATAGGAGATCCACTCAACCCTGGAGTTTTCTCAGTGCTTGGTGAAATGCCCCAAGGGGTTCCTGCCAATCGGCTCGGTTTAGCGGAATGGTTAGTGGATAAAGGGCAACCACTTACATCTCGGGTGCTTGTAAATCGATTTTGGCTGATGCTTTTTGGTGAGGGCTTGGTTCGAACTCCCGAAGAATTTGGTTTGCAGGGCGAGCAACCCACGCATCCTGAATTACTGGATTGGCTGGCAGTGGATTTTCAAGAACATGGCTGGGATTTGAAAAGACTTCTTCGTCAAATGCTTACCAGTCGATCGTTTAAACAGAGTTCTAAAATTAACCCCACTTTGAACGATCCACAGAACAAACTTTGGGGGCGGGGTCCCTCTTTTCGCTTGGATGCTGAGATTCTAAGAGATTTAACCCTTTGGTCATCCGGATTGCTTAATCCTAAAATTGGAGGAGAGGGGGTAAAGCCCTACCAACCCTCTGGAATGTGGAAGGCTTTGTCTCATCCCGGGAGTAATACTAAGAATTATGTGGCGGATCGTGATGATCGAATTTATCGAAAGAGTCTTTATTTGTACTGGAAGCGTACTTCCCCCCATCCCATGATGACTTTGTTTGATGCTCCGAGTCGGGAATCAAGTTGCGTCCAGCGGTCCAGGACAAACACATCTCTGCAATCACTTGCTTTTTTTAATGAAACGCAAAGAGTGGAGACCTCACGAAAACTCGCCGAACGGTTAGTGCGCCAAAAAAAGGACGATGCTCAAGGATTGAATTTCCTTTTCCGCTTGTTAGTATCAAGGGAACCCAAGGAGGCTGAGGAGAAGGCATTGGTAGGGTTGCTAGGGCAGGCTCGGTCTCGATTTGGTGAATCTGTCGAAGATGCTAATTCCTTACTTTCCACCGGAATGGCTCTGGTGGATAATTCACTCGACCCGGTTGAAGTAGCGGCTTGGAGTCAGGTGGTTTCGACTGTCCTCGCGAGCGATCCCGTCATTTTACTTTATTAAGAGATTACTTGTAGAAAAAAATTACAGAAAATACTATGAACTTTTTATCCAATTTTGATTCTTCTCTTCACCTCACCCGTCGTCATTTTTTTGGCAAATCCGCTTTGGGGCTTGGCACGGCGGCAATGGCAGGCCTTTTGAACAAAGATCTGTTGGCGAAGAAGGCCGAATTTGAAGGTGGTATGCATCACAAAGCGAAGGCCAAACGAGTAATTTATTTGTTTATGAGTGGGGGCCCTAGTCATATTGATATGTGGGATTATAAGCCAAGGTTGAGCGAAGAGTTTGGTAAGGAATTACCGCTTGAAGTGAGGGATGGTCAAAGGATTACCGGAATGACTTCGAGACAAAAAACGCTCCCATTGGCTCCGAGTAAGTACGAATTTACCAAGCATAAAAATAATGCAGATGGTGTTTGGGTAAGTTCTTTGCTCCCGCATACGGCCAAGGTGGTCAAAGAGTTGTGCGTGGTTAATGGCACTTATACTGAAGCGATTAACCACGACCCGGCAATTACCTACATTCAAACTGGTAGTCAAATTCCAGGCCGACCCAGTTTGGGCGCTTGGTTAAGTTATGGTCTAGGCTCGATGAACGAGGATTTACCCAGTTATGTGGTAATGCACGCCAAGTCCAAGCATGCTGAACAAAGTCTTTTTAATCGTTTATGGGGCACGGGATTTATGCCTTCGGATCATCAAGGAATTCTCCTTCGTAGTGAAGAGGATTCAGTTCTTTACCTCAAGAACCCTAAGGGAGTAACCCGACCCGATCGCCGGGCTCAACTGGACGCTCTCTCCGTTCTTAATAATAGTCATTACCAATCCTTTGCCGATCCCGAAGTACTTTCCCGTATTAAACAGCATGAAATGGCCTACCGGATGCAAACTTCAGTTCCCGAACTGATGGACTTATCGAAGGAACCAGAATCTACATTCAGTCTTTATGGTGAAGAGGCGAAGAATGCGGGAAGCTTTGCGGCCTGTTGTCTAAATGCCCGTAGATTAGCGGAGCGGGGCGTACGTAATATTCAGATTTTTCATCGCGGTTGGGACGCACATGGTGGACTTCCTCGTGAGCACGAGAATCAATGCAAGGATGTGGATCAAGGATGTGCAGCTCTAATCATGGATCTTAAACAACGTGGTTTATTAGAAGACACATTGGTGGTTTGGGGTGGGGAATTTGGAAGGACTGCTTACTGCCAAGGGAACCTGACCCGGGAGAATTATGGACGCGATCATCATCCCCGTGCATTCACGACCTGGATGGCAGGAGGCGGTGTGAAACCTGGTATCACTTACGGTCAATCCGATGAGTACGGCTACAACCTGACTGACCGTGATGGTAATGTAATTAAACCTAATAAGCATCACTGGACTCAAGACACGATGCATGTTCATGATTTAAATGCTACGATTCTTCATCTACTTGGCATAGATCATAGAAAACTCACTTATCGATACCAAGGCCGCGATTTTCGACTGACCGATATTCACGGACATGTAGTCAAAGATATTATTGCTTAGCGATTAAAACCCGCTTGGTTTTCAAATCGATTTGGCTTTAGATGGAGGCCATGAAGTTGCCTATCCATATAATTTTTTTCCTCGGTTTTTATTGTTTTTCTCAAGGGGAGCGTCCGAATGTCGTTTTCCTTGTTTCTGAAGATAATTCTGTACATTACCATAAACTTTATGGTGCTCAATTTGGGAGCATGCCAAATGTGGGAAAAATGGCTGCGGAGGGATTGACTTTTAATCATGCCTTTTCCAATGCCCCTGTCTGCTCAGTTGCGCGTTCAACTTTGGCCACAGGGATCCTCGCCCCTCGGGGTGGCTTTCAATATCATCGTAAGGCAGAGATGGCTCAAATGTTTAAAGGTTTTTTACCTTGGTCAGCCATTCTTCGGAATGCAGGATATTATTGTGCGAATAATAATAAACTAGACTATAATTTTAAATATATTGGAGACGATGCATGGGATCAGTCTTCCAATAAAGCGAGTTGGAGAAACCGCCCGAGTGAAGAAACCCCTTTTTTTTATATGCAATCGATGGGACAATCTCATGAAGGTTCCCTTCACTTTTCGGCCAAATTAATGGCAGATGAAAAAACTCAAACTCCGATGGATCAGGTGAAGTTGCATCCATACCATCCCGATACACCTACTTTTCGTTATACCCATGCCCGTTATTTCGATCGAATCGAGATGATCGATAAATTAATTGGAGGTGTAATTCAAAAACTCAAACAAGATGGTCTATTGGAGAATACATTTGTATTTTATTTCGGTGATCATGGTGGAGTTTTACCAAGAGGAAAGGGCTATGCTTACGAGTCTGGATTACATGTTCCCTTAGTCGTTCGCATCCCCGAGAATTTTCAGCATTTAGTCGACCATAAGCAGGGTTCTCGAACGGATGGATTTGTTAGCTTTATTGATTTTGGCCCCACAGTCTTGAATCTGGCGGGTCTTTCTATTCCAGAATATTTGGACGGTCATGCATTCTTAGGCAACAAGACTACGGCCAAGGAATTGGTATCTCGAGATGAGATCTTCGGATACGCGGATCGGTTTGATGAAAAGTACGATTTTGTTCGTACATTGAGAAAAGGAAAGTGGAAATACATCCGCAACTATCAGGGATTCTATCCAGATGGATTGCAGAATAATTATCGTTATAAGATGTTAGCCTATAAAGAATGGAGAAATTTGTATCATGCAGGAAAGCTTAATCCTAAACAGAGCCAATTTTTTGAATCTCGCCCTCCCGAACAATTATTTGATCTATCCTCTGATCCTCATGAAGTGAACAATTTAGCAAAAGAGCCTAAATATCGAAAGACCTTACTGAACTTGCGGAGCAAACTAAAAGACAAGGTGAAGGAGGTGAACGATCTGAGCTTCTATCCGGAAAGTTATATGGTAGAACAAGCTTTAGCTGATCCACTGGCCTTTGGCAGGTCTCGTACGAGAGAAATATCGAAATTAGTAGATATAGCGGACTTGGCTTTACTTTCTTTCGACCAAGCAAAACCAAAATTATTAAAATTTATAGAACAAGGTTCAACTTGGGAGCGCTATTGGGCCAGTGTGGTCTGTTCGAATTTTGGAGCGAAGGCAAAGAGTTTATCTAGTGTCCTCGTTTCCTTACTCTCAGACCCCAATTTAATGGTTCGTATGCGTGCTGCAGAAGCTCTTGCTTTATGCGATCGAAAAGATCCAATGAAAACTTTGGTCGAAATTTCGAACCAGTCTGAGTCTTCCGTAGAAGTTTTGTTAGTTTTGAATAGTATTGCTTTCCTTAAGGATCATCATGGATTTGAGTTTAATCCTGACCTTTTGAACTTAAAGGTTCAAAAGGGAGAATTTCAAAGACGAGTTGAATATTTTTTGAAAAAGTAGAATTATCTTTCGAATTTCTATATATAGTACAGGAAATATTATAAATATGTGGTTTTATAAAGGGAAAATGTCCCCCGATAGATTTTTTAGATTATATGTTTTTGCTTACTGAAATAAGTTAAGAGTAATTAATTTATTTTAAATTCAGTAACTTTTATTGGGCATGTGGTTTGGGAAAACTACATATTTTTTTCTTTTAGGTCAATTACATCCATGGTAACTATAAAAAATGGCCTACTGTAGTAAAAGTATTCGTTTAACACTGTATTTATTGGGAAGCTTAATTTTGCTTTTTACCGGGTTTTGGGCTCAGAATTCGAGTTTCGATTCGATTCAAAAAATGAGGCAAATGGAACGGGTGCCTAATGTTTCTGCACACCATGTTATACCTGCGGAGGTTAGCATTTGGGGTAAGGCTCTAAAGTCTGAAAAGTTGATTAAATCAAGATACACCAAAACGAACTGCCTCTATCATCGTTATCTTAAAGAAAAAGAGAAGCGGGATTCCGATGGAGATACAACATGGGTAACAGTAGAAAGTGGAGAACGCTCAGTAGATTTTTTCCTAGCTGACGACACCGGTAAGGTATTGGTTGAACTTTTGAAGGGGGGAATTCAACCCGACTTGAATGAAGATTATGAAAAGGAGGAAGGTCGATTTCGGTATACCGAGTGGCGAATTGAGGAAGGCGAAGGGGTGTTTGCCATGGCCATGGGAAAGAGGGAAGAGGGAAATCTGTCTCTTCGATTTAATTTACCTGGAGCCTATGTTCCGATTCTGTCCAATGACGATGGTTTGGGGAATAGGTCAGGCTTTGGAAATAGGGGGATACTGTTTTCTTCTATTGGGGTCGCTTGCCTGTGTTTTGGGTGTCTTTTTTTATGTTTTGTATTCCGGGTTCATCGGGTTTTAGTTTTTCTTATTATTGTTTCTGGAGCCACTTCAAGTGTCATGATCTATACTGGATGCAGTATGCTTAAACATGATTTGAAGGAAGGCTATGACCGTTTGGCAAAATTGGAAGATGTTTGTAATCGTGAAGTGGAGGATTTATTGGGAGGAGAATTTAAATGGGAGACTTTACCGAATGAGGTAAGATCTCTAGATTCGAATACAAGAACTCGAGCTCTTGGAATACGTGAAGATTTTCTATCTTCGATTGAACGGACCAATACGATTCGAAATCGTTTTCCCGAGAACCTATTGGCTCCCCTTTGGGGAATTGATCCCTGGCCATCGCGATTGTTAGAAGGCGAAAATATTATGGTTGATGCAGTTATTCAAGAAACCCCAATCTCTTGGTGGATCAGTTTAATCTGGATTGGCTTAGCCTTAATTTTTGTTTTCATCGGGGTTCAATACGGTTTTAAAAAAATAAAGACAAAGAGGTATATAGAGAATATACCGACCACTTCGACTGCTGGCCTTGCTTACGGCCCTGCTGAGATTAAGGGAAAATCCGAATTTATTTCTTCAAATGTATTAAAGGGCCCTGTTACTGGAGCGGTCTGCGTATATTTTCGTCATAAGATAACTGAAAAAAGACGATCTGGTAAAAACACCGAAACTGTGGTGATTAAAGATGAGCAAGAATTTGTGGAATTCTCCTGCCGTGATAGCGAGGGTTCGATTGGAATTGATCCAAAAGGAGCTGAGTTTAGTACCCAATTAAAGTCCAAAAAAAGAGTGGGTCGCCAGACTCATTACGAGTGGCATATTGCTGAACCTAGTATTCTTTATATTCTTGGTTCTGCTGTGATTGATAAGGAAAAAGGCGATCGGTTACTAATTGGAGAGGGAGACAATGATAATTTCCCTTTTATTATTTCGGATGAAACTGAGACAGAGGTTATGCTTAATCAGAGTAGAAGCGGATTATTTGGTATCGGGTTGGCTCAAAATGGATTTGTCTGTTTAGTCTTGGCCATTTTTGGATCAGTTGGATCTTTTGCCGCTTCAGATTTTCTTTTTTCTGCTCTTTTCTCTCCTTTGTTTTTGGGTTTTTGTATGTTGGCTTTAATGTTTAACGACTTGGTTTTTTTACGAAATCGGGTGAAAAGGGCTTGGGCGAATATCGAAGTTTCCTTAAAAAAACGGGCAGATTTAATTCCTAACTTGGAAAAGATTACAAAGGGATATTTATCGCACGAACAATCGGTCTTGGATTCTGTAACGAAGTTAAGAAGTGCCTTGGTGAATAAAGTTTCCTACTCACCTTCCGAGGTCGATAATGCAATGAAAGAGGAGTCTGCTCTTACCGGTCGACTACTTGCCATCCGAGAGGAGTATCCTGATTTAAAAGCGAATGAGATGATGGAGGATTTTATGAATCAGTTAACCCGAATGGAAAATGAGGTAGCCTTAATGAGATCTGGTTACAATGATGGGATTGAACATTACCGTACAGTTAAGAGGAGAATCCCTGAAGTTTTTATCGCCAAGGCATTTAAGTTTGAAGAATTCCAACTCTTGAAATTTTCTATGGAGGTACATCAGATTCCATCACTTAATTTTAGTAACTCGGTAGAAGAATCTATCTCTTCGACTCCATCCGATACCGCAAAAGTAGTGGGTTCAGTAGTCGCTAAAAAGGATTCTGATTTAGAGGTGTATATTCATAAAGATGGTCAACAGTTTGGCCCTTACACGCTTAAGCAAATCAAGTCCTATGTCGAAGCGGGAAATTTTACTGATTCAGATCAGGCTTGTTGGGATGGTAAGAATTGGAAGACCATTATGCAGATCCCTAATTTTAGTAAATAAAAGCCTAGGGCTTAGGTCGATTTTGATAGCGTGAGTTTAGACGAGTATGCCTACTTTCCAAACTGACCACTTTTCCTTGGATGATCATTTTTAGAACAGAAGTTCGTAGATCTAATAAATCACCTGAGGTCGAAATGAAAGTGGCATCCTTGCCGTTTTCTAGAGTTCCTAATTGCTCAGCAACTCCACAGGCTTTGGCAGGTTCAATGGTAATGGATGCCAATGCTTTTTCTCGACTTAAACCATAAGCCACACCATGAGCCGCATGATAAGGTAAGTTTCTCTGGTTTGCGGCAGACCAGCCACCTAACGGCAGCCCAATAGAGAGTGCAACTCCTGAAGCGGCAAGTATGCCAGGAGCACGAAATTGTTGATCGTGGGGTGAGTGTCGGTGCATGGGGGCACTGAAAAGATGACGATAAATGACTGGGATTTTTTCTTCGGCTAACAAATCGGCAACTTTCCATGAGTCTCGTGCTCCTGATAAAATAATTTGAAAGCTCCTCTTCTTTGCCCATTGAACTGCTGACTTGATCTGCCTTAATTCATTCGCATGTACCATGATCGGGATTTGTCTTTCAATTACAGGAAGCATTGCTTCCCAGGATGGAATGATCTGGAAACTTTTATCCTTTGAGGTTTTGGCATCTTTATACGCATTAGCCTGATCAAAGAATTCATCGATCTCCTTAATTCTCTGCTCTCGTTCTTTTACTTGATCCTCAATAGACTTTGGTTTTGATTCATGATGGTCGCTTGATTGGGGAATGGATAATCCATGTCCAGGCCACCAAAGGTGTAGGGCCACTTTTTTTCGAATGGTCATTTCCTCGATTCCCCATCCTTTTAACACGAGCAAACCGGATGTGCCCGAGATCATTCCCCCCATAGGAATAATTAATGAATGGGTAATTCCATTCGCCCGAGCCTCGGGGATCAACTCAGAGTCAGGATTCACTGCTACCCACGCTTTAATCTCCGGAGTATGGGTTCCGACTTCGGAAAAATCCCGTGTGGGTCGTAAAGCATTAATTTCGGCTAAGCCAAGAGAAGAACCCGGGCTGATTAGCCCCGGGTAGATCTCGGAGTCTTTCCATTCGATAATCTTACACTCTTTGGGTACTTGAATTGACTTGCCGATTTTTTGAATTTTTCCATCTTTGACCAAGATTTCACCAGGTTGATAGGATAGAGTCGGGGTCGCCTGAATTTTTTTTGCCCGATAGAGGGTAGGTGTTCCTCCGATAAGTAATAAAGGAAGAGCAAGTAAGAAGAGGTGGAGTGAGGAGGCTTTCACTGATGACCTCCTTGCTTATGATTTCCATGAGATCTACAGGAATGGGGGTAAAGATCACAAGCGGTTTCAAGAGCATGATGAAAAAATAAGGCTTTTTCCTCGTCCGTTGCTTTTTCACTTTTCCCAGCGACTAAGATGTTTTTTGCTTTTAATATAAGCTTTTCTCTTTCCTTCGCTCTTTTTTGGTCTCGCTTTTTGGAGGCTTTGATTTCGTGAAAGAGCGTACCATCAATCCAAGTCCGTTCACATTTACTTTTATAATCGAGAGGATTTCCAGACCATAGTGCGAGGTCCGCATCCTTACCCACTTCAATAGAGCCGACCCATTGATCAATTCCGAGCTGCTTTGCAGGGTTCAGGGTTATAAATTGAAGTGCTTCCATTTCAGAGAGATCGCCATACTTTACGGCTTTCGCGGCTTCGAGATTCAATCGGCGTGCATGGTCGGGTGAGTCGGAGTTAAAACTGACCACGCATCCACGATCATGCATAAGTGCCCCCGCGTAAGGAATTGCGTCGTAGACTTCAAACTTATAAGCCCACCAATCAGAAAAAGTGGATGCACCCGCTCCATGTTGTGCGATTTCATCGGCGATCTTATAGCCTTCCAATACATGTTGAAGTGTACCCACTTGAACACCAAATGATTCCATAGTTCTTAAAAAAACAAGAATTTCATCCTGTCGGTAGGAATGACAATGAATCATTCTTTCACCGTTTAAAATTTCAAGAATTGTCTCTAATTCAAGGATTGTACGTACGGGTTGAGAAGCTCCCTGAGTGGATTTTTTCCGAAGGTTTCCATATTCTCTGGCTGCAGTAAATCGATTGGTAAAAAAAGATTGTACTCCCATCCTTGATTGGGGGAATCGAGTGGTATACTTATCACCCCAATTGGCCTGTTTAACATTTTCCCCCAAGGCAAATTTTATTCCTTTAGGTGCTTTGCTCATAAGTAATTTACTGGGCGAGTTTCCTAGTCTAAGTTTGATCACTGCATTCTGACCACCTATTGGATTGGCGGAACCATGGAGTAGATTACATGAAGTCACTCCTCCTGCTAGTTGTCTTTCAATATTGATGCTTTCAGAATTAATCACATCTCCAATCCGAACCATCGCTGTAGAGGGTAGGGTGGATTCATTCACTCCTCCAAGAATCATAGCGTGACTATGGCAATCTATGATTCCAGGGGTGAGGTGTTTCCCTTGTGCATTGACAACCCTGATTTTGGATCGATCTACCCCTTTAATTTCTTTCCCGATCGATTTAATTTTTCCATTTTCGACTAAAAGCTCACCGTCTTTAAGAATTCCTTGCCTGGAACAGGTCCAAATAGTGGCATTAGTAAAGAGAATCGAAGAAGGTTTTTCAATTGGCTTGCGATCTGAGGATGGAAAAGTTGCGACAAGATCATCATCTTCCGGCTTGGTCGAGTTGTTGTCTTTTTTCTCTGCTTTTTTCGAGTCCTTTATTTGATGAATGAATGGTTTACCCTGAATCCATGTGGAATGAATGGAAATGTCTTCAGAGAAATAGTTTTTACCCTCCAACACAAATAAGTTGGCCAATTTACCTTTCTCAATTGTACCCACATACTGGTCGATTCCACAAAGCTTTGCGGGATTAATAGTAAGAGCACTTAAGGCTTCTTGTTCAGTTAACCCTCGTTGAATAACTCGACGAATATTCTTATGGAATTCCTGTGGTTTATTTCCAGTAGTGGTGAAGGAAAGGGCTTTTGTTTTTTTGGATAAAAGTACTGGGTTGCTCGGTGCATGATCCCATGCACGTAATTGATCGAGAGAAATTTGATCCCAATCATCCTCCTCGGGAAGTTTAGAAAGAGCAGGGAAACGCAAAGGAGTTATGTAAGAATGAGATTGAGAACAAGCAAGATCGGGCCTTCTCCATTCATCTCCAGTTGCGATCAAAATCGGAAAAAGATTAAATTCCCTACCGAGTTCAATGGCCTTCTTTGTCATTAGGCAACTACCCGATTCAATCCATAGTGGGAGTGGTTCTTTTTTTCTAAGTAGAGGAAATAAGCTCGTCAGACCGGAATGGGGAGAGAATGGTGGATTCTTGGGGTTTTCTTGTTGGAAGACAAGGAGACGTTGGGCATGTTGAGTATCAAGCAATGTTTGTCTTATCACGGCCAAGACTCCCATTAAAGATGCTGGGTAGACAGAGGGCGTTTGCTTTTTTCCGACAGGATCGAAGGCAAGAATTTGTGCCACTTCTTTTTTTAGAATACTTTGATTCGGGTTATCATTTGAAAGAAGCACACAGGGACCAGTCCCCCGGAAAATACCAGTTGATGGTACTATATGTGCGATGGTGTATCCATATTTTCTTAAAGAATCCCATTTTTTTCCATCTGCTTGAAAGGAATCCACTACTTTTTTTTCGGGATGAACTCCAGAAATTTCAAAACCTGGACCCTCGCTACCTGGATCTGTACGGGTGGAGGGAATTCCATGAAAGGATAAGTCAGCAGTCGCGTGAATATGTTGGTCGTGTTTAAGATCGAGCAGTTTTGCCTCATTATTACCAATGAGTAGGTAAGGATCGATTAATCCGGGATAAATGGTCTTTTCACTCATATCCCATTTTCGATAGCCAGGTGGAACCTTGAACCCTTCTCGTTGGATCACTTTTTCGATTAGACCTGCGCGAATAAGGACGACGCCATTGATTATACGGGTTTGAGGGTTTACCTGAATATCTGCTCCAATTAACGCATGAATATTAAGTCCCTCAGCTTTATCTCCGGGGAAGGGGAATTCTTTCCCATTCAAAAGGCTACTAAAAAGTAAAAAGAAAAAAATAGAGAACAATTTTTGCAGAATGGAGATCATGAGTAAAAGAATGCTACTACTAAGAAAGAGCGCAATTTAAATTAAGAGTATAAATTTACATCATTGAATGATGTGATCGATTTAATCTAAATTTTTATTGGTGCTTTATTTTATCTTCAATTTTGCTAAAGCATTTGATGTTATCAGAAATGTTATCAAAACGAATCTAGTCGTACCTAATTTAATTTTACACCTCTTTTGTGTAGTTCAGGTGTTTGCGAAAGTGGATGAACCGATATTACCAGTTCCATCAGTTCAAGGCTTGAAGCAAATCAAAATATCAAGTCTTTTTCGGCAGGGTGAGAATCTACTTTCTAGTCCAAGCATTTCGGTTTTGTCAGGTGAAATTGCATCCTTTAGTAGTTCCCGACTTTGCCCGGGTTAACTTAAGCTCGCAAAGTGTTTCTGAAATGAATTTCCTTTTGCCAATGGAAGGGGGAGGGAGTGTTTTCCTCAAGGAGGTTGCTGAAGGAGACTTATTTAAGTTTCCCATCCTCGGATCTAATGGTGCGGTAAGCGAAATAGAAATCACGGCTGAAATTATCAAGAGGAATTGATAAGTAGTTTGACCTTAAGTCGTTTAATATGATCGCATACCTGACATGGAAAAACTTTTTTCATATGGTACATTACAACTTCCACAGGTCCAGCATGCAGTTTTTGGTAGACTTTTGATTGGCAGTATTGAGTTACTGCCTGGTTATCGGGTTGAGAATTTGAAAATTAAAGACCTGTCGGTGATTAAAAAGAGTGGAACGGACTTACATCAGATATTGGTACATACAGGAAACCCTGTAGATGAGGTTTCGGGTGTAGCATTTGCCGTGACCGGAGACGAATTGGCTAAGGCAGACGAGTATGAAGTCGATGACTACAAAAGAGTTTATGTCAGTATGCGATCGGGCGTGAAGGCTTGGATTTATTGTTCATTTAACCAATAGAATCTTATTTTCTATTCTCTCTTTTAACTATTCGACATTGAATTTATTTTGGTTATTTTAAGATTCTTTTATTAAATGATTCGAATATCAATTTTAAATGATTAATATATCTGAAATCTTGGAAGCAAACGAAATGATTTTATTCTCAATTAATCACTTGCTCCCACAATTATCCAAGTCATCTAAGCCAATCAATCTCAAGCAACTGAATCAATTGGCCAATTCTGAGTGTACCCGGCTTTTTGTAGCAAAGGAGGACGAACATATCCTGGGTATGTTGAGCCTGGTTGTTTTTTCAATTCCTACGGGCATAAAAGCCTGGATTGAAGATGTGGTTGTGGATGAAAATGCACGCGGTAAAGGAGTCGGGAAAATCTTGATGAACCATGCGATGGAAAAGGCTAGAAGCCTAGGTGCAAAGAGTTTGGATTTAACTTCTCGTCCAAGCCGCGAGGCAGCCAATAAACTTTACCAAGCAATCGGTTTCCAAGAGAGAGAAACGAATGTTTACCGATACTCGACCTCTTGATTTAATAAATATTTAGCCTTAATTCACCTAACCCCCTAAAAATGAGCGCCGACTTCTTATTCTCCTTCCTTTTATTTTTCCAAGTTCAAATGGATTCAATCCGACAAAGTGGATTCTACCAATTACTAGAAGAAAAATATCCTCAGATGAGCCAAGGTATTAATGCACTAGAATCCGATGAGGAGATGCAGGAATTCCTCAATTTGACTGGATTGAAATTTAATGACTTGCAAAGCTTTAATCTCACTCTGGAGGGTTTAGAGGGTATTTCTAAAGTTCAAGAATTAGGACGTGCTCCCAAACTTGGTTCTGAAATCGACTTAATGATCCGAGCTAAGGTTAAGGGAGAACTAAATCAGGAGGAATTAATTTCTTTCATGCTTGATGAGTTGGAAAAAGAAAAAGGAAAGGAAGAACGAAATCGAGTCGAAAAAACCAAACTTACGGAAGGAAATATAACTTTCATGACTATTCCCGCAGAAGTCATGGGCGATGAGACTAGTGCTTCGGATTTTTTATTTACGATTTCTCAAGAGAAGAATCATTCGGAATTAATGGTGGGCATTCCTAAAAAGGTTAAAGATGCGTTAGCTGGGAAATCTACCGATGCCCCTCTAGCCTGCTTGGATTCGATGGCAAAGGATCGGCAGGTCACTTTGGCAATAAAAGTTGATCCTGCGATATGGGAACGTCCTGAATTCGGTGCTAATCAACAAAATCCATTACTCGCGGGTCTAGCTAATTCAGTTAAGGGCATCCGAGAAGTTGGAATATCAATCAGTTTCTTAGAGAAATCTCTCGGGCTTGAAGTTTGTGTGAGTTGTAAGGACGAGCAGTCAGCATTGGGTTTATGGACTGTTGCTCAGGGAGGGTTAGGGATGGCTCAGTTGGCGATGGCACAGGAAGGTGGTCAGGCACCTGCTATTTTAAATCGGGTAAAGACACAAGCGGTAGAAAAAAATGTTTTCGTGCGAGTGGAGGTCATTCCATCTGACCT
>CAWUUU010000224.1:0-4125 GCA_963924995.1 uncultured Opitutales bacterium | reverse complement strand
TTACCAAGAATTTATTCTGCTTTGCAAAAATACCATTCAAGGGAGAAAAAATAACCCACACGATTGGGCAAGGTGGTCAAATTCGCATCGATAAACCTCCACCTAAACCAAAAAGTAAACCAAAAACAGACCTTGTTGCCGTAGTCAAGAAACCGGTGAAATCCAAAATAAAAACTCTCAGCAGGCTTGAACAACTACGCTTAGCGAGTAAGGGGAATAATTAAGCATGAAACTCTTTTCTAAAAGACACCTTTTACTCATCGCCTTTTGGATTCCATTTATTTCTCTATTTTCGGACGAGAATTCAACAGAAAAAGGAGTATCCGCTTTGACTCAAGGCCACCCAGTGGCCAAAAAAATTATCGTCCAAAAAGAAACCAACTCCTCAACCTCGCCTGCTACGCCAATTGCAGTAACCGCTGATATTGCTAAGATCGCAATAGTTGCCCCTAGTTTTCACAAGGAAGTTCGGCCCATTTTTGAAACTGCCTGCATTCAATGCCATGGAATTGAAAAACAAAAAGGAGGTCTCCGTTTGGACACCTTAGAAAACATGAAAAAAGGGGGAGATTCGGGCCCCGCTCTTGTGGCAGGAAATATTGAAGAAAGTTTATTGCTGGAGCGAATTTTCCTACCGGTGGACGACGACGAAATCATGCCCCCTAAAAATGGCCCCCTCTCTTCGAAGTATCAGGACATACTTAAAAGATGGGTAAAAACTGGGGCTCATTGGCCGAATGGCACACAACTATTCCCTCTCAGTGCGAGGGAACTTGCACTTCGAGAAAACGCAAGTTCTAAAAAAATAGTCGAACTCAATGTGCATCCTTCACAAATTAAACTTTCGACCAAAGAGGATTTTAATTCCTTTGTGGTCCTCGCAAAGTATGAGGATGATGTGACCCGTGATGTGACCAAAGAATGTTCCGTCTCTATCAGTGATACTTCTGTGGTTCGAATGGAAAATAATACTATCCATCCTCTTAAAGATGGGAATTCCACACTCTCGATTGGTTTTCAAAATCTTAAATCGGATCTCGCGGTCACGGTGCTGAGTGCCCAAGCAGAACGACCAGTCAGTTTCAATCTGGATGTAATGCCAATCTTCTTAAAGGCTGGTTGTAATACTGGTTCTTGCCATGGGTCTGCCCGAGGTCAGGATCGATTTATGCTCTCTTTATTTGGCTATGATGCAAAGGGCGACCATTACCGGATTACTCGTGAACAAGGCACCCGAAGGATTAACTTAGCAATACCTGAGGAAAGTATGTTGGTGGAAAAATCAATCGCTACAGTTCCTCACACGGGCGGTAAGTTGTTTGAAAAAGACAGTGAACATTGGCATACCCTCGTAAATTGGTTAAAGCGTGGTGCTCTTGAAGACCCAAAGGATGTGGCCAAAGCCGTTGACATTGAACTTCTTCCCAAAAGTTTGCTTCTCGAAGGTCAGGGTGCTTTTCAACAAATGGTTGTGATTGCCCATTACTCCGATGGTACAAGTCGGGATGTTACTTCTCTTTCCGTTTTTCAGACCAACAATGATGTCTCCGCAAAAGTGGATGAAAAAGGACTTATTTCTGCTGGTAAACGGGGCGAGGCTTTTATAACTGCTCGTTTTGATATCTTTACTAAGGGTAGCCAAGTCATTGTCATTCCCGAGAATCTTCAGTATGAAAGACCTCAATTATCGACGAACAATTTTATCGATCAATTGGTATACAATAAACTTCACAAACTTAGAATCTACCCCTCCGATCTTTGCTCGGATGAAGTATTTCTCAGACGGGTCTACTTGGATGTGGTGGGGGGCGTCCCGGACGTAGAAAAAATTAGCGAGTTTATCGAGGATAAAACACCTAACAAGAGAGAGCGGGCAATCGATGATCTTTTATCCCGCAAGGAATTTACCGATATGTGGGTGATGAAATTTGCGGAACTTCTTCAGATTAGAACCGATGATAATAATGGCGTCAGTTATAAATCCACCCTGCTCTACTTCAATTGGATTAAAGATCGAATTGCGAACAATGTACCTATGGATAAAATTGTTCGCGATCTTCTGACTGCAAAAGGTGGTACATTTATCAACCCTGCCACAAATTACTACCAAATCGAACGGGATAATTTAAAAATGACTGAAAATGTGGCCCAGGTATTTATGGGGATGCGCATTCAATGTGCCCAGTGCCACAACCATCCATTTGATCAATGGACTCAGGATGACTATTATTCATTTGCCTCTTTTTTCAGCCAAGTGGGGAGAAAACAGGCTGCAGATCCACGTGAATCTATTATTTACAATCGAAATTCCGGGGAAATTAATCATCCGGTTCATAAAAAACCAATGCCCCCAAAATTTCTTGGTGGGGAAATGCCTGAAATTAAAAAAGAGACTGATCGAAGGGAAGTATTAGCTGAGTGGTTAGCCTCTCCAGAGAATCCCTTTTTTGCCCGAAATTTGGCCAATATAGTTTGGGCTCACTTTTTTGGACAGGGGATTATCGAACCTGTGGATGATGTTCGAGTTTCCAACCCTCCTTCCAATCCTGAACTCCTTGAACAACTTGCCAAACGCTTCACCGAGTACAATTACGATTTCCGTAAACTTGTTCGCGATGTCTGCACTTCCAAAATTTACCAATTGACCACAAGAACAAACCCATCCAATGAAGACGATCTTCGCAACTTTGCCCGTGCCCATCTCCGTCGAATGCGAGCTGAAGTGCTGCTTGATGTTATTTCTCAGGTAACTAAAACAAAAAATAAATTCCAGGGACTCCCCCTTGGTGCCCGTGCTCTCCAAATTGCAGATGGACGATTCACTAATTATTTCCTCACTACCTTCGGTCGAGCCACCCGAGAAACGGTTTGTTCCTGTGAAGTAGTCATGGAGCCTAACCTGTCCCAAGCCCTTCATTTAATTAATGGCGAGGTGACCAACAACCGAATTACTCAAGGACGAATTGTTCAGACCTTACTCAAGGAAGGAAGGAAACCTGATGAAATTATCGATGACCTTTACCTAAGGTGCTACTCGAGGAAGCCTAGGTCCAATGAAAAAGCCAATCTACTTGCTTCCCTGGAAGGAGATGATTCCGTCGAATCTGGCCTCAACGATATTTTTTGGGCTCTCCTCAATTCAAAGGAATTTATCTTTAATCATTAATTTCAACTCAACTGAAAAATGTTTGATTTGCCCAGCATGAAGTCTCAGTTATTACTAATCTGGGCTCTGCTCTTTTCAATAGTTGGACTTTCTGCATCTCCTGAGAAGCCAAACCTTGAGGATGATGTAATGCCCATTTTTGAGTCAAAATGTAACTCCTGCCACAATGCGGATCGGGCTAAGGGTGGATTGGACCTGACTAACATGAATGCCATTCTTGTAGGTGGTAGCTCTGGGGAAAGCGTGATTTCTGGGGATGGTGCGAATAGTTACCTCTACAAATTAATTGCCCGAATCGAAAAGCCCTACATGCCCCAACGGGAAGATAAAATTCCACAACCTGAAATCGACCTGATTAAAAAGTGGATTGATTTAGGGCTCTTGCCCACGGCCAATGGTAAACCGATACAAAAAAAGAAATCCACCGTAAATCTAGCCCTCGGAAATGTAAGCATTGGTAAACCAGAAGGACCTCCGCCCATGCCCAAGTATTTGTCCTTAGAGCCATCAGTAGTTACCAGTCGAGCTTTCGCCCCTTCAGCTATGTCTGCAGCACCTTGGTCACCACTCGTGGCCATAGCCGGGCAAAAACAGGTTTTACTTTACAACACCGAAACCCTCAAGTTAATGGGGGTGCTACCCTACCCCGAGGGGTTTATTGAATCCCTTGCATTTAGTCGTAACGGGAAGTTAATAATTGCCGGTGGAGGACGGGGCGGGAAAAGTGGTCGCGTAGCTGCGTGGGAAGTCGATTCTGGTAGACGACTTCTTACAATGGGAGAAGAATATGACACCATACTAAGTGCGGATCTTTCTCCTGACCAAAGACTTGTTGCCATTGGCAGTCCCTCTAAGCTCATTAAAGTCTACGATGTTGCCTCCAATGAACTTCTCTATGAAATCAAGAAGCATTCCGAATGGGTGACCCAAGTTGCCTTCTCTCCTGATGGAGTTCTCTT
>CAWUUU010000223.1:0-9649 GCA_963924995.1 uncultured Opitutales bacterium | reverse complement strand
AAAGTCGGTGTTCTTTACCCGATCAAAATAGGTCGTGAATTAGTGGAGCAACAAATTTTAGAAAAAGCGGCTGCGAAACTCGATGGCTTTGGGATTGAATTATTAGATGTCCGATTCAAGAGAATAAACTATAACGAAACCGTAAGGCGTCGTATTTATGAGCGCATGGTGAGTGAGCGAAACCAAATCGCAGATCGGTTTCGATCTGAAGGGGCAGGAGAAGCAGCTAAAATTATGGGTAAGAAAGAGAAAGATCTTTCAGAAATTGAGTCCGAGGCATATAGAAGCGTTGAGCAAATTTATGGTGAGGCGGATGCGAATGCATCTGCAATTTATAGAAAATCTTATAATAAAAGCCCCGCAGCGGTTGAATTTTATAGTTTCATTAAAACCTTAGATACTTACAAAGAAGTTTTAAATTCGGATATTTCTTTATTTATTACTACAAAAAACCCACTCTTTAAACTTTTTAAAAGATTAGATGGTGGTGTTAAGGTTGGAAAATAATCTAGATTAATTTCTTTTCCCTTTGGGGGAATACAACTTGGCTAGTTTTGAGAGAAACAGTGGTAAGAATTAACAGCTTACATATCCTATTTTTTATATGTTTTTTTTCTTACCTTCTACCTTGACTGAAACTCAAAAGTTTTTCTTTTGATTAGTGGGTAGTACTAATTCTAATTTAAAAAGTTAATCATGGCATGGTATGTAATGAAAATTGCGGTTACCGCAATTATAGTAGTGATAGTTTCAGAGACTTCTAAAAGGCTTCCGTTGTTAGGTAGTTTAATTGCGTCTCTACCTCTTATTTCAGTGTTAGGAATGATTTGGATTTTCAACGAGACTAAGGATGTTCAAAGGCTAATAACTCATGCCGAAGGGACTTTTTGGTATGTTCTACCATCCTTACCTATGTTTTTATTAATGCCTTGGATGATGAGAAAGGGAGTTTCCTTCTATTTATCTTTAGGCACAGGGATTATTGTAACTGTGCTTCTATATGTAATTATGACCAAGGTACTCGCACGCTTTGGGATGAATTTATAGGTTTTTAATCGAACCACTCATCTTCTAAATCAAATGCGGGAATTGGTACATTGATCAATGTTAAATCGCCTACGGCTCGGTGCCTACAACCGGGTTTAATCATAACCGAAATTCCTGGTTTTAGATCAACTTGCTCATCATCTAATTCGAGAATGCCTTCTCCTTTAAGCACATAGTAAATTTCAGTCATTTTTTTATGATAATGCGTACGGCTACTCTTACAAATTTTTACTATATGGAAAGAAGCTGTCCCGTCAGGTTCTTGAACAAATGCACGTTGAGTTAGACCGCATGGGCATGCTTCTCGAGGGATGGTTGAAAAATCTGCAACTTTATAGTTCTTTTCATCGTTCATATATTTTGTTTACTATTAGTGGAAATGAAAAGGCAAATGGAATTACAATAAAAAATAGATATTATGAATAAATTACTACTTGCTTTGTTATGGACCTTTAGCGTCACAATGGCTTATTGGTTTGGTATTAGCCAAAAGCTCGAAAGCCAAGAAGAGGTGTCGGGTATTTCTTCTAAATCAAGAACGATTTTAACAAAGATTAACATTACTCCAGATGTTAAAAATAAGGTTATAGAAAATAAAAGAGAAGTATTACAACCCAAAGAAGTAGAGTTGGATACTAAGAAAGAAGCGGTTTACCAAAAGTCAGTTTTTGAAAGAATGAGTTCGAGTAATCCAATAATTCGAATGCAAGCTTTTGCCGAAGTATTACAAAACCCTACTGAGGAGAACATCGTCCGAGCTATCGAAGCGTACGAATTATTGGCAGAAGGACCGAGTCGATTTAGTGAACTTCGACTTCTGACATTTAGCTGGGCCCAAGTGGATCCACAAGGAGCCTTGAAATGGGTCGGGGGTTTAGATGGTTTTGAACAGCGTATAGGTACGGGTTCGATTATGGATTCGTGGGCCAGAAAAAACTCAGACGAGGCAATTGCCTGGGCAAAGGAAAATTTTAAAGGGCAAGAGGGTAGTGAGAATCCCTACTTTATGGGGATTATAAGTGGAATGTCTGAAAATAATTTTGTTGGGGCTACTGAATTGATGACAGAAATGCCATTTGGACGAGGTCGGGGGCGTGCTGCTTCAATTCTTTTTGAACAAACTTGGAAGAAGGGTGAGGATAGTGCCATGCAGTGGGCCGAAAATCTCCCCAAAGGCTCTTTGCAGAATTATGCATTTGGTGAAATTGCGGAAAAGATTGCCCGCGATGATTTGGGGCGTGCTGTCGAATGGGTAGACAGTATGGATGAGTCCGAAGTAAAAACTAAGGTCAGTGAAGATGTAGCTGAAAGATGGGCACGGGAAAACCCTGTGGAAGCAGCTCAATGGGTGGGGAATATGCCTGAGGGTGAATCTCGTTCCGAGAGCATGGAAGAAGTGGTAAGCCAGTGGGCCCGTAAGGACCCGACTGCCACCGCTGAGTGGCTCAATCAATTTCCCTCAGGTGAGTTGATGGATGAACCGATACAACGTTTTGTTCGAGAAGTGGTTCGTAAGGATCCAGAGATCGCCATGACTTGGGCTCAGGCAATCGTAGATGAAGAACGCAAGGAAAGAACAATTAAGGAAGTTAAAAGAGTGGCTGAACGGTTTGCTCAGCAGGCAGAAGCTCAAGCAAAGGGAGAATCGTCTCAAAACCCAAATATTAATAGTGGTGGAGGTTCTCGAAGGGGGCCATCGGGTAGTAGCCCTCAATAGAATTTCTCGATTCAAACTTTGGTTCATAATTGACATTAGGTAGAGTGAGTTGCAAAGAATTGTTTATTATCTTTAAAGTCCCGTTTCCTTGCCTTTTCATCCTTAGCAGCATTCTTTGTAATATACAGGAAGGTCTTTGTGCAGAGATTGACTTTAATCGGGATATACGGCCGATTCTTTCTCAAAATTGCATTTCCTGTCACGGTCTTGACCAACCTAAAAGCAATTTAAGATTGGATTTTGCAGAGTTTGCATATATCGGAGGTAAATCTGGAATACCCGCAATTGTCCCTGGGCATCCTGAAGAGAGTGAGTTATTAGTTCGAGTGCGTAAGCATGGAGAAGGGCATATGCCCAAGAAGGGGGATTCTCTCAATGCTGGTCAAATATCTTTGCTCGAAAAATGGATTAAATCGGGTGGGTCTTACGCCACTCATTGGGCTTATGTACTCCCCGAAAGATCAGATTCAAAGGCTCTTACAAATCATCCTTTTATTCAAAACCCTATTGATTCTTTTGTCATTAAGGCCCTAAAAGAACGGGATTGGAAACCTAGTCCATCTCTATCGAATGAAAAGTGGCTTCGTCGGGTAAGCCTTGGCTTGATCGGGTTACCCCCAACGCTTACTGAGATAGAAGATTTCTTAAGCGACACCTCTCGGCGCTCTCGAGAAAAAGTAGTGGATCGTCTGCTCGCTTCTCCCCGCTATGGCGAGCATTGGGCAAGACAATGGTTAGACCTTGCCCGTTATGCGGATTCGAATGGTTTTCAGGCAGATCAATTGCGGGACAGTTGGGCATTTCGGGACTGGGTGATCGAGGCCATGAATTCGGATATGCCCTTTAATCAATTTACTATCGAACAAATTGCGGGTGATCTTTTACCTAAGCCAACGCTTTCTCAAAAGATCGCCACTGGATTCCATCGCACCCCTACCTGTAATGTCGAGGCCGGCGTTCATCCTGAGGAAAATCGAGTGAATCAAGTATTCGACCGAGTCAATACGACTGGTCTCACTTGGTTGGGGACTACCTTGGAGTGTGCCCAATGTCATAGTCATAAATACGATCCGATCTCCCAGGAAGAATATTATCAAATTTTTTCTTTTTTTAACAATACACCACTTGAAGTAGAGAACAAGAGTGGGAACGGCGTATCCTTCAATTTTTGGGGACCTAAGATGTCCCTTCCTCTTTCCTCCGAGAAAAAAAAGGAAATGGACAGGATAACCGCTCTTTTAAAGGAGAAAAAAGACAGACTTAAAATCTTACAAGTTGAAACCGATGCTGAGTTCCCCAACTGGGTCAATCGGTTGAAAGAAGAGACTGTGAAAACGAAAGATTCCGAGCCAGAATGGACAATCCTTGAACCCAAAGAGGCCAGTTCTGATCAAGGTGAATCTTTTCAAATATTGAAGGATAATAGTCTACTCGTTAAAGGTAAACCTGGAGATCGATCCACTTACTCTGTCCATTTGCATGCGAAGTCTGGCAGGTGGAATTCCCTACGATTAGAAACTTTATTGCATCCAAGTATGAAACAAAAGGGGCCTGGGCGTAATTTTATCAATGCCAATCCGAACTTTGTCCTTACTGAACTGAGCCTTTTCCATGCGGACTCGAACAAATCAATCACCGTCTCGAAAGCTCAAGCTGATTTTTATCAATCCACTTTCAAGCCGGAGCAATTGTTCGATGGTAAGTTTGATTCGAATAATGGTTGGGCAATTTCTCCAGAATTTGGAGAAAGCCACTGGGTTAAACTCGAGTTTCTCAAGCCCTTAATTTTAGAAGAAGACACTCTTTTACTCATTGAGATGAAACACCTATATGGAGGCGGGAGAAATGTGGGTCGGCCCCGTTTTTCACTTTCAAAAAACAAACTTTTACTGAGTCAAGCGATCAATAAAAAACTGATTGGTTTATTGTCCAAAATAAAAAGAACGCCCAAGGAAGAAAAGGAAGTCAAAAAAATATTTGAAGCGGAATTGCCCCAACTTGTATCCCTGCGCAAGGAAGTAAATAATTTGGAAAAGGTTCACCGGAAATTGGTTCCTCCGACCACTTTAGTAATGGTGGAAATGAACCAGACTCGAGAGACTCATGTCATGTCGAGAGGAGATTATTTATCACCCAAGAAAAAAGTTCAGCCTGGCGTGCCCGAGGCTTTTCATGCTTGGAAAGATAAATGGCCAAGTAATCGACTAGGTTTTGCCAAGTGGTTAGTTGATCCAAAGAATCCGTTGACCGCTCGTGTAACCGTTAATCGTTGGTGGGGACAACTTTTTGGTACTGGCATTGTTTCCACTGAAGCGGATTTTGGTTCCCAGGGAGAGTTGCCTACTCATTCTGAATTATTAGATTGGTTGTCAGTCGAGTTTATGGAAAGTGGTTGGTCAATGAAGCATATCCATCGATTGATTGCATTGAGTAGTACCTATGGTCAAAGCTCGCGGGTCACTAAAGAGATTCTAGAACTCGACCCGACCAATCGATATTTTATGCGTGGCCCCCGGTTGCGAATGTCTGCGGAAATGATTCGTGATAACGCCCTTCGCGTTTCTGGTTTACTGAGCGAGAAAATGGGGGGAGCACCAATTTATCCGCCCCAACCAGATGGTCTATGGCGGCAAACAGGCCGAAATGAACCGAAGTATATTGCCGCTCGTAATGAAGATCGGTTTAGGCGGGGTATTTATATTATTTGGCGACGGGCCGCTCCCTATGCAAGTTTTGTCAATTTCGACGGACCTGATCGTTCTTCATGCCTCCCCAAACGTAGTCGTACCAATACCCCGCTTCAGGCTCTGACATTACTCAATGATCAGGCTTATGTTGAGATGGCAATGTCTTTGGCTTGTACAATTTTAGAGACGGGAAATCAATTATCAGATAAGGAAAAAATAACGATGGCCTTCCGTCGGACACTTACTCGATATCCAAATGATCGGGAAATTGAAATTCTTCGCGATTTACGAATTTCTGAATTAAAGCGATTAAGGAAAGAGCCCAAAAGAGTGGATGACTTAATCTCATCCTGTTCGGTTCTGGAAATTCCTGATGGATTATCGATGGTTGAGTTAGCGTCCTGGTTCTTTGTTGCCAACGCTCTTCTCAATCTTGACGAAACCATAACTAAAGGCTGAATTGAAAAATGAATTCTTTGAATCATCCAGTCGATCATTACCTCAAGACTCTTACTCGTAGGCAACTCTTTCAACGCGTCGGTATGGGCGTTGGTGGATTTGCTTTGGCTGAGTTATTGAACCAAGACCTTGGTGCTCGTTCTGCTCCTCCACTCTCACACTTTGCCCCCAAGGCGAAGAGCGTGATCTATTTCCACTTAGTAGGAGCACCTTCCCACCTCGATCTTTTTGATTATAAACCCCAGTTACAAAAGCGGAATGGTGAACTTTGTCCGAAAGAAATGTTCGAGGGAAAGAAACTTGCCTTCATTCGTTCGCGTCCCTCTCTTTTAGGCACCCCTGAAGATTCGAAATTTCAATTTCAATCATGTGGCCAATCGGGTATTCAAATTTCTAATCTACTTCCTAATTTGCAGACCTGTGCAGATGAGATGTGCTTTATTCGAACTCTTCATACCGATCAATTTAATCATGCTCCGGCTCAGATGTTTATGCAGACTGGATTCGAACGATTTGGTCGCCCTAGTCTGGGAGCTTGGGCCAATTATGGTCTAGGTTCACTGAATAAGGATCTTCCCGGATTTGTGGTTATGGTTACCGGGCAGTATCCAGGAGCGGGTAATAGTATTTTTGGCAGTGGTTTTCTCCCTTCTGTTTTCCAAGGAGTTGAATTTCGTGGGAATGGTGATCCGGTTTTGTTTCTTTCCAATCCCAAGGGTGTTGATTCGACTGCTCGTAAACGGGTAGTCGATGCAGTCAATCAATTGAATCAAGAACAACTTAAAGGAGTGGGCGACCCCGAGATTTCCACTCGCATTAGTCAGTACGAGATGGCCTATCGAATGCAGTCAAGCGTCCCTGATTTGAAGGACTTGACCAAGGAATCAGATAGAACATTGAATGCCTACGGTGCTAAGGTTGGAGGGAGTGGATTTGCCAATAATTGTCTGTTGGCTAGGCGCATGGTGGAGCGTGGAGTTCGATTTGTTCAGCTTTTTGATCAAGGTTGGGATCATCATAATTCCGTTTTTAACGGCCTGCCCAATAAGTGTAAACAAGTGGATCAACCCATCGCGGCCTTACTTAAGGACCTGAAAGAACGTGGTCTACTCGACGAAACACTGGTAGTTTGGAGTGCTGAGTTTGGTCGTACGCCGATGGCTCAAGGTGCAAATGGCGGAAGAGAAAAGCGAAAGCTAGGCAGAGATCATCACAAGGAGGCCTTCACTGTATGGATGGCTGGGGGGGGTGTTAAAGCTGGCTATGTTCATGGGCGTACGGATGAACTAGGTTATGGGATAGCTGAGAACCCAGTACATGTAAACGATTTCAATGCTACCTTACTTCATTTACTTGGCCTTAACCACGAAAAGTTAACCTACCGTTCATTGGGTCTCGATTTTCGCCTCACCGGAGTGGAGGATCACCATGTGGTCCACGATGTCCTAGCTTAAAAGCGAGAATCTTTTTTCTTCCTAGTTTTGATCGGCAAGTTGTGGACCGTTGTCCGTTGGCATGGATTGATGCCATGCCATTAGTTTGCCAGATAGTTTTTTTACAATTTCATGATTTTGATCAGCCAAGTTTTTGGTTTCACCCCGATCTTTATTAATGTCAAAGAGCAAAGGATCCGAACCGTCGTATTCGCAGAGCAATTTCCATTTGCCAGATCGGATAGCAAGATCGGGTAAATCTTTTATTCCATAAAATGAGTCTCTGTCTGGCGGGCGCCTAAAAAAGATGTCCTGCTTGCGAGATTCTTTTGATTTACCAAGGAGGATCTCCGGTAAAGATTCGCCGTCGAAAGAGATTCCTTGAGGTGTGGATGTATCACAAATTGTAAGAAGGGTAGGGACAAGGTCGATGGCAGAGAATACGGAATCTCGGTTAACCGTACCAATGGCTTTTTTAGCCATCATTCTCGGTGCCCATACCACGAGAGACGATCGAATACCTCCTTCAAAAAGATGAGTCTTGAATCCACGAAAAGGTCCGGCGACACCAGCCCCTTGTTCAGGTCCATTATCCGAGCAGGCAATGATTAGAGTATTCTCGGCAAGTTCAGGGTCGTTTTTCACATAATCGAAAAGCTTGCCCAATTGACGGTCCATTTCCTCCAAAACAGAAAGAAAGAGCTGGCGCTTGGAACCGTCTTTCCATTGCTCCACGGGTGGCCAAAAAGGGGTATGTACATCGTCAGGCCAGAGATTGAGGTAAAAAGGTTTCTTGTCCTTTTTCGCCTGTTGGATAAAAGGAACGGCGGCATCGACGAAGCCTTCAGTAATTTTTGATCGTTGCATCCAACGCACACCTTTTCCAAGAATTTCCGCGTGCCCCCAAATGCGACCCGGTCTTTTCGGATCCTGTCCGGGCTTTAGGGTAAGGGGTAGAAGCTTGGGCCCCATTCCTTCAAAATTGGTCAGTGATTGATCAAATCCATAATCTGCTATTGGCGGAGCATCGGCCACATTGCGTTGTCCGCCCATGTGCCATTTTCCAAAGTGACCGGTAGCATATCCGTTTTTTTGTAGTGAGCGGGAAAGCATTGGAGCTTTCGGATCGAGCCATTGAGCCATGCCTCGTTTTTGGTTGTGTTCGCGGTTGCTCAGATAGGAGGTGATTTTCCAATGTTGAGGATATTGACCTGTTGAAATAGCAACCCGTGAAGGAGAGCAAATCGGTGAATTAACATAAAATTGTTCGAAGCGTATACCCTCGTGAGCCAGACAGTCTATATGCGGCGTTTTAGCAGCAGTATTTCCAAAGCAGGAAAAGTCTCCCCAACCCATATCGTCAATGAACACGAGAATGATATTTGGTTTTGTTGCGGCCGTTACACCAGAAAGGCAAAGCGTGGTAAAGAGGAGTAATTTAGAATACATAATAAATAAACTCTGAATTCTAACAATTCAGTGCAACCAACAAAAGGATTTACTTTTTTTTTATTATGTTTTGTTATGGAAATAACATTAATTTAAAAACTTATGAAAATACTCACTCTCTTCTCCTTTATTTTTTTAACCCTCTTCTCTTTTGATTCCCAAGTATCTGCCGATGGACATCAAGGAAACCTTGATGAGATTGGAGAACGAATCAAAAGAGCGGTAAAGTCTGGTGAGATCTCTGAAAAAGAGGGCTGGTCTAAATGGCATTCAGTTGCTCGCGAGCATGGGCACGACGATAACGATGAAGGCTGGAACGAAGAGGGTGACGAAATAGAACGACTCCATCAAGAAATTGAACTTCATGAACTTCGCTTTGAACTCGATCGAATCAAGGAGAGAGCGGTCAATTCTTCAGCAGTCTCCAATAGAAAAGGCGAAGCCAAAAGGGAGTGCCTTCCTTGCGAAAGCAAAGATGAAGAGAATAACGAAATAGAACGACTCCATCGGGAGATCGAAATTCGTAAACTTCACTTTGAACTTGATCGAATCGAACACGAGCATGACTTAGAAAGAAATGAATGGGAACACCAATTCGAAAGGATGGAAAGAGATTTTGACCGGGAGCGTCGTGAGTGGGACATGGAACATTTTCAGTGGAATATGCGCCGTAAACAAATGGAGATGCAAATGCGCGGAGGAATGCCGCACCCAATTGCCCGTCCTTCGCATCCTCATGGAGGTAGTCCCAGACCTGATATGCACAGGGGAGGTTCACCTAGAGGAATGATGCCACCGATGGGACGAGGTCCTGGTCAGGGGCAGGATAGGGGAGCAAAAGTTTGTCCTGATTCAAG
>CAWUUU010000222.1:0-8208 GCA_963924995.1 uncultured Opitutales bacterium | reverse complement strand
GTTTCTTTTCAAATCCAGTACTTAACTTACCTTTGTTTCGGCAATGGATTCTCTAACTCAACTAGTCTTTGGAGCCGCTTGCGGAGAAGCGATTCTGGGTAAAAAGGTTGGAAGGAAGGCTCTTATCTGGGGGGCTATTCTTGGAACTTTACCGGATCTAGATGTTTTCATACCCCTTGGCGGCCCAGTGGATGATTTCGTTTATCATCGGGGATTTAGTCATTCTCTTTTTGTCCTTGGGCTCTTATCACCACTGATAGCTTGGCTGATTATAACCGTTCACAAAGACACCAAACAATTATATACTAAATGGTTACTCCTAACCTTCGTTGTTCTAGAAGGAAGCGTGCTTTTAGATCTGCTAACCATCTATGGCACTCAAATATTTTGGCCTTTTGATAAAACGCCTCAGGCAGTTCCGGTGTTATTCATAATTGATCCCCTTTTTACACTGCCAATACTTGTGGGTGTGATTGCTACCCTGTTTTCAAAAAAGCATAACCTTCCAAGTCATCGACTGAACAAGATTGGATTAAGTCTGAGCCTGGCTTATTTGATGTGGGCACTAGGTGCGGGAGAATTTGTTAACCATAGGGTAAAAGAAAAATTGGCCCAGCAGGGAATAACCTATTCCCAGTTTACCTCTTCCCCTGCACCCTTCAACACTCTGCTTTGGCGAGTGGTGGGGATCAACAATGACCAGTATTTTGAAACCTACTATTCATTGTTCGATGGAGAAGCTCCTCTGTCTGTTAATTTACAGCCCAGAAACTTGACATTGTTAAACGGAATCGAATCACATTCGCCTGTTGTAAAACTTAAAAAATTCACCAAGGGGTATTTTGCCATGTCTGAGAAAAATGGTCATGTGGCCATGACTGATCTGCGCATGGGTTCCGAACCGGATTATGTTTTCCAATTCAAAGTTGCTAAATTAAACAATACTCACGCTACCCCAATTGATGCAGAGAGAATAATAGCTACAATAGACTGGAGTCGTTTATCCTGGCTCTGGAAAAGAATCTGGGGACCCACAGCCCAGATATAATTGGGTTTATTGACAACCTGCCTCGCGTCTTGAAAAACCTCTGACTCCGTGGACATATAAATACCCACGGAGGTCGAATCTTAGGCTTTTTTTAAAAAGTTTAATTTTTTTGAATCCAAAACAATAAACTTATCGAATACTTATGTAGTGTCACAAATTTTGACACACGATTTAAACCTAAAATAAACACATGAAAAAAATAATACTATCCATAACATCTCTTCTAATGATGGGCTCTCTTGTAATTGGAGCTCCCAAAAAAGACATCGTCGACACCGCTGTGGAAGCAGGCAGTTTTAAGACGCTAGTCGCCGCCGTTAAGGCTGCTGGTCTTGTTGATACTCTTAAAGGCGAAGGTCCTTTCACAGTTTTCGCTCCGACTGACGAGGCTTTTGCCAAACTGCCTAAAGGCACGGTAGAATCTCTTCTTAAACCTGAGAACAAACAAAAACTCGTCGATATTCTTACCTACCACGTCGTACCCGGCAAGGTGAAGGCGAAGAAAGCCGCCAAGCTTGATTCCGCCAAAACCGTAAACGGTTTGGAAATTGCAATCAAGCCCTCCGGCAAAACCTTGATGATTAATAAATCCAAGGTAATCAAGGCCGACATCAAAACTTCAAACGGAATTATTCATGTGATTGACGCAGTATTACTCCCAGCTCCAAAAAAGGTTGCCGGAAACTCCAATCACATCATCAAGCAAGCCATCCACAAAGGAGTACCCATGTTTAATTCGGGACATCATGCACAGACTGCAGCTCTCTATATGAAAGCAGGAAATGATATTCTCGGACAATGCTCTTCCTCGGCTTGCCCGGTATCTGCCAAAACCATCAAAACCGCCATGCAAAAAGCATCCGCAGAAAGTTGCCCAACATCACAGGCATGGATCATGAGAAAAGCATTTGATCACGTTCTCGCCTCTAGTAAATAGTCATTTAGTTCAAGATGGACGGGCCTTCATAAATGGAGGTCCGTCCATACTTCTTTCACTATCAAACTTATCTTCCACATGAAATTACTCTCTCTACTTCTAGTCACCCTTTCAGCCATTTCCTTTAGTTTCAAACTTCAGGCAGCCAACCCAGCAGAAGCTAAAACAATTGGACGAACTATTCGGGAAATACCAGAGCTTTCGAGCTTTCTTCAACTTTTAGAAAAAACTGGGATTGGTTCCTCTTTATCCGAGTCCGTAAACAGCAGCTACACTGTTTTTGCTCCTATTGATGCCGCTTTTAAAAAGCTTCCCAAAGGTGCAGTTGAAACTTTACTTGATCCCCGAAACGACGATCGATTAGAAGAAGTATTTCGGTTTCATGTTAAAGAAACCAAGGAAGCTCCCATTTTTCTTGAGAAATACTCCTTACTTCGTATGACAACCCGCCAGTTTTTATCAATAAACTATAAAAATGGCAAAATTGGAGAAGCTGGATTTACAGGAAAAGTAATCCCCTGCTCGAACGGAGTTATCTATCTGATTGATCAAGTGCTAACACCCACCACTGACGATCTGTTCCAGCGCCTTCAGAAAGATGGACGCTTCACCATATTCACCAAAGCAATTACCGCCAGTCGGCAAGGCAAGCTATTCCAGAATATGCACAGCTTGTACACTACCTTTGCTCCGACAGATAATGCATTTAAAAAACTTCCACCCCAAATTCTTAAATCTTTATTTCTTCCAGAAAACGACGAGCGTTTGGAAGACATCATTAAGCACCACATCACAGAAAATGTATATGCATTTGGCAAGGCATCCGGAGGAAGACCCAGTCTTGGGGTGGCCGACGTAACTCCCATTAGTGCATTTGGACAGCAGTTAAATTACAAATTTGATGGTAAACGAGCCACTATTGATAACGCAAAAATATCCCAAACTGATATTCCCTGTGCCAATGGTATAATCCATGTAGTAGATTCTGTCATCTTGCCTGCAGAGCATAGTTTGCTTGGAATCCTAAAAGGCGATGAAAGATTTAGCACCTTGGTTTCATTACTGGAAGCAACAGGACTTGATCTTCCCGTTGCATCATCTTCTTTTTATACAGTTTTTGCTCCCGTTAACGAAGCGTGGAAGAGAGAGCCCTATGTTTCTTTGATCCAAAATCCACAAGGGATTAACAAGGAAGCGCTTTTTGGTATTTTGGCTCGTCACGTGATTACCGGCAAACATGTGAGCGAAAACTGCAAACCTTATAATAAACTAAGGACCATCCACGGGGCTCCGATCTATCTGACAAAAAATAATTCAATTTCTAAAATCAGTGGAATCAAAATTTTGGAATCAGATCAAGAAGCATTTAATGGACTCATCAATGGAATCGGTTCTGTAATTCCTGATCCGATGGAATTACCTGAAGGTGACATTACCACAGTTGATGCAATTCTCTTTGTTCAACAAAGCCTAAAAGAAGGCTCTGATCTTTACGAACAAGGCGATTATGAATCAAGTTGGCGTTCGTTTACCAAAAACGGATACGAATTCCTCTCCAAATATTCCCAATTCTGCTCCTCTTCACAAAACAACAGACTGAGAGCCGTTATCGTCGATGACCAACCAGTTGCCCAACTCGCAGCAGAAGCATGGAAGTCACGCAATGCATTCAGGGATTTACTTCGTTTGCTTGAACAAAAGGAAGACCGAATTGTCGATTCATACCTGATGCAACTTCCAAACAAATCAAGGTTTGGAAGATAACATGGACACCGTTGGTAATGATTTTCGTTGATATAGTTTCTGTTGCAGATAATTATCTTAGTAGTCCTCGTAATGCCTTTTCGAAATTTCATCTTATTTTCCGACATCCGATTCATCGAGATTGCACTTGGAATTGTTCCTGCATCGGAACGGCAATCAACAACAGACTCTCCCCTCTTGCCACTGGTGGCCAAAGGCGATGAATCGGCAATGAAAAAGTGTATCGATGCCTACGGTCCGTTAGTTTGGAGCATCGTCTGTCGGAGAATCAGCGAAAGAGTCGATGCCGAGGAGGCTTGCCAAGAAATCTTCACCGAGATCTGGCGAATTGCGGATCGTTTTGACTCCAAGGCCTCCAAGGAATCAACCTTTATAGGCATGATTGCACGTCGACGCTCCATTGATTGGCAAAGAAAACAAAACCGTCTACCAGCGTTGTCTACCCTGGACAGTCTCCCAGAACTTTCTTCAGCAAATTCTACAGATTCCCTACACTCTGTGGATCGCACTGAACTTTGGAACGCACTGCAAAATTTACCCAAAGACACATTGAAATTGTTTTCTCTGCACTTTGAAAAGGGACTAACTCATCACGAAATCGCTCAAGAGACCAAAATTCCGATCGGTACTGTCAAAACCAAGCTCCGGCGGGGTCTAATTGAAGCCCGTAAACTACTCCAAGAATTCAATACGAAGAAAGGAATAATCCGATGAGTGCTGAAAAAACATTATATCGCTTCGATGAACTCGATGCAGGGAGAGTATTGGGTGATCTCACTTCCAAAGAAATTTCAGAATGGCAAATTCTGGCCGACGAACAGGGAGATAACAATGCGATCGACCTTGAACTCATTGCCACTGAGTTGGAACTCCAACACACACAGCCCTGCGATCTATCAAGTTCCCTATCAAACAAACTTATCGGGACTATTCCCGCTTTTGTCAAAAGTCCTAGAAACTCCCAACAAATCTCCACTCAAATCATTTCAATTCTTCCGTGGTTGGGTTGGGCGGTAGCGGCCTGCCTAATTATCATATTTAATCTCCCCACTCAGGAACAGGCTCCTGATTCTCCTCTTTCCGTTACCCAGAAATTCGAGTCTCTGATTACTAATGATGCCAGCACACAGCGACTTGCCTTCGCACCCGCGAGTGACCCATATAGTAAAATCAGTGGTGAGGTAATTTGGAACGACGAACGACAAGAAGGATACATGTCTCTTGCCAGCCTCCCTGTGAATGATCCCTCTCAAAATCAGTATCAACTTTGGATCGTCGATCCCGAAAGAGACGAACTTCCTGTGGATGGTGGAGTCTTTGACATAACGAACGGAAACGGCCCATCTATCATTCCTATCCGTAATGCTTTGCCGATTAACAAGCCCGTCGCGTTCGTCATCACTTTAGAACAGCCCGGAGGTGTCGTAAAATCGAAACAGGAAGTCGTCGTCGCTTTAGCTAAATCTTGATTTTCTCTTCAATCCGCAATCCTTAGTTCGCTAATTTCGCTTTTGTTCGCGAATCGAATAGACCCTCCCTTTCAAAATCCCTAGGGTAGATTACAATGAATTGGATCATACAGATTCTGATAGGTCTTACTACTATAGGAAGTTTTCAAGCTCATTCTTTTGCAAACACTGAACCAGCAAAAGATCTGATTACGCCCGTCATGGCGGAAGGCTTACCCGCACCAGGCAAACGAGTCCGGCAAGTCGCACCCGAGTACAAGGGGACCCAGGTATACCATTCCCTCTACCTGCCGATTGACTGGAAGAAGGGAAATAGCTACCCCGTGCTTGTCGAATACACCGGGAACAAATTCCCGGCTTGCGGATCAAGCGGTGAGGTCAAGGGAGCAAACTTGGGCTATGGCCTAAGCGGTGGAAAAGGATTCATTTGGGTGTCCATGCCCTATGTTCAAAAAGGAAAAAAAGAGAACGCGGTGACTTGGTGGGGAGATCGAAAGGCCACCATCGATTACTGTAAAGTCAACCTGCCACGCATTTGCGAGGAATTCGGAGGAGACCCTGACAACCTCTTTATCTGCGGATTTTCCCGCGGTGCAATTGCCTGTAGCTACATCGGATTGGCAGACGATGAAATCGCACAACTCTGGAAGGGAATGATCACCCACGACCATTTCGACGGGCAACAAAAATGGGGATACCCGGAAAGCGACCGATCATCTGCCCTTAAGCGTCTCGCTCGGCTCAAAGGCCGACCCACCCTTGTTTGCGGAAATGCCAACGACTACCTCAAGAAACACCCCAAGCTCGGAGACTTTTCTTTTCTACCCGTCCCAGTGGGCAGGATCTTCAACATCCCGGATGGTCCCGTCATTCATACCCACACCGATCTATGGGCTCATCGAGAAAGCCCCACTCGGCAAACGGCTCGATCCTGGCTGCAAAAACAAATACCTTCCCAAAAATGAATAAGCTCCACCTACTCACCCTTCTATCCCTCGCATTGGTCGCCATTGCTGCAAGTGGGATTGAACTTTTAGGCCAAGCCTCTACTCCGAAAGTCAATAATGAAAAATCAGAAAAAGGTGGTCAGGCCAAGCGCATTCACCCCCATGCACTGAAGCTGATCCTGCAAGGGAATAAAGAGGAAGCTATTTCCTACTTGGAAAAACATAAGGATAACAAGGTCAACCCCAAGCAGACCCAAATGCTGATTGATCTCGCCCTCGATAAGCCGAACGCTTGGAAGTTCGACGCCGAGACTTGGCCTTTCGAGCGAACCCTGCCTAACACCTCGCTCAAGCAGGACACCTCGAGCGACAAGTTTACCATCGCCTTTGGCGGTGGGGCTGGATACGTGCCACCCCACGAGCGGATGTGGGACACTATCGGAGCAATCGACCCGCGAGCCTTACTCCTGCTAGGAGACAATGTCTACATCGACGACCCCATGACTCCTGAAATGCAACTTTTCCATTACTACCGTCGCCAAAGTCAGCCCGAGTGGGCCAAGCTGGCCAAAAAAGTGCCGATCTATGCAATCTGGGACGACCACGACTTCACCACCAATGACGGTTGGGGCGGCCCAGCAATCGAAGAACCCAAGTGGAAGCGTGATGTATGGAATGTGTTCAAGGACAATTGGGACAACCCCTACTACGGAGGGGGCGAGAAGCAACCCGGATGCTGGTTTGATTTCTGGATCGGCAAAGTCCACTTTATTTTGATCGATGGACGCTATTACCGGGAATCGCCCAAAGGAAAAAAACCTTCCATGCTCGGACCTGCTCAGATGAAATGGCTGAAGAAGACCCTCAAGAAGCCAGCTACTTTTACCGTCTTATGCTCGAATGTACCAATAGCCCCCAAGGTAAAGCCCGGTTCCAGGGACACTTGGGATGGTTATGATAACGAACGGAAGCAAATCTTCGAGTTCATCGCGAACAAAAAAATCCCCGGGGTCCTCATTCTTTCCGCTGACCGTCACCGCTCGGACGCCTACAAAATCGACGCAGGTATCGAGGGAATGTATCCCCTCTACGAGTGTCAGTCTTCGCGCCTCACCAACCAGCATGTGCATCCATTGATCAAGCACTCCTTATTCGGTTACAACAAAAAACAATCTTTTGGCCGGGTGGATTTTGACCTCGAGGCTAAGGATCCGACCTTCAAGTACACTGTAATAAGCATCGACGGAGAAATCGTTAATTCCCTCAGGGTCAAACTAAGCGAACTCAAGTTTAAGAAGTAGCGAAAAATAGTGGTAAGTCTATTCCTCGATACTACATCCATTTAGCCCTTACCAATCCTTCGAATTAGCTTTGTTTTTAAGGATAGGTAAAAGTGCTTTTACCCAGGCTACATATCCTTCTGCATTCAAGTGTAACCGATCCCGCGAAAATAATTTCAGGTTTGGGTTCGAATTATTTTGCATCCAATATAAGGATGACTTCAAATCCTAAATGTTAACTATGAAAAACATACCTACTCTAAATCTTATCCTTTTATTTTCTTTATTCCTTCCATTGGTTCAGGCGATATCCGGGCAGGAACGCCCTAACATTATCCTCATTATGGCCGATGACATGGGCTACGAAGCTTTATCATCGAACGGAAGTGAATCCTGCAAGTCACCAAACCTCGACAAACTGGCAAAAGAAGGTATCCGTTTTACCAATTGTTTCTCCAATCCAATCTGTACACCCTCTCGAACCAAAATTATGACGGGACAATACAATGTCAGAAACTATGTTAAGTTCGGTATGCTGGACCGTGGACAGACCACTTTTGCCCATCAGCTCAAAGCGGCTGGTTATGCGACTGTGATCGCCGGAAAGTGGCAACTCGGGAACCAGACGGATTCGCCCCAACATTTCGGATTCGAACAATCCTGCCTCTGGCAACACACCCGCTCCGGACGATCCAATGAAGGCAAGACGAAATTTGACCGTAGATTCGTCAATCCAATGCTTGAATTCAATGGCAAGGAAAAG
>CAWUUU010000221.1:0-2878 GCA_963924995.1 uncultured Opitutales bacterium | reverse complement strand
AGGTCGGACAGGTTGGCAAATTACTGAAGGAATTAAAGAAATTCAATGCGGGCTATGCGGTAATGGCCGGACAAGTTACACCCGGCAAACTCTTTCGTGGCCTTCATCCCGACCTCAAAGCAATTCGTATACTCGCGGGTTTGGATCGAAAAAATGCCGAGACCATCTTTGGTGCCATTGGGGATGAGATTGAAAAGGCCGGAGTCCACTTGCTTGATGCCCGAGTCTTTATGGATCAGGACCTAGCTGAAGAAGGCATTATGGTGAAAGGTAAAGAAAAAATCGAACCCGAACACCTCGCCCACGGGATTGAGATAGCCCGAGAAAACGCCCGACTTGATGTCGGACAAGGCGTTGTCGTCAGTCGTGGAACAGTCCTCGCCGTGGAAGCCTTCGAGGGGACTAACGCGATGCTCGCACGAGCCGGTGCTTTTGGTGCTAAGAATTGCCTGTTCGTAAAATTGAGTAAACCTAAACAGGATACCCGCTTTGATGTGCCCGTATTTGGACTACAAACCCTTCGGGCCCTTAAAGATGCGGGAATCAGTAATGCAGCTTTAGAGTCACGCACAGTACTATTTTTAGACAAGCCGTCTGTTTTCAAGGAGGCGAAACAGTTGGGTATTGGCTTAATCAGCATATCAAAATAATAAATATTTTGTTGAAACTACTTTTATTCCTGCACTTGGAATTTATTAGAAAAACATTCCAATAAATTGGTGACTTCTGTATTCGCCGTGCATCGTAAACTCAGTAACATGACCTTGTGTAGGTCCAGGTGGGTATCCTCGTGCCGCCCTTAGTCTTCCGATTTACGGCTTGACTGCAGACGACTGTCGATAGATTCCCTAAGTAATAGGAGTAAGGAAAAGAACCAAGTAAACTTCTCGCACGAAACAGAAGTCAATTTTCAAACTATAGGTTTTATGCGTAAGGTCAAGTTGGACCTCGATGGTTGATTCGGTGAAAATTAGTCTTTTAAGGTATTCCGAATAATCGTACTCGAACGAGAATATAAAATATCATAAAGGTCATTCGTAGTCTTTTTTTGACCTTCGATTAATTGCCTAAGGTTTTCATCCTGTATTGAAACCTGGCGAACTAGTAAATATTTAGATGAATAATCTTCTAAGACTCCAGCTTCATTAACCAGTCCTTCCGCAGTTTTTCTTTCAATGATGATACGTTGTCCCCGATATTTCTCTAAAATTGGTTCCCAAGCATTCGGGACAAGCTCTGTTAATCCACTGCCTATCTCATTCATTCGCTTGTCAGAATTCTTTACTTTGCTCACAGTGGAATCCTTACTCATTGTTCCAATTATAGTTTGAGCTGCCTGCCCAAAGGCGTCCCGGAGCATATTGTAAAAATTCAATATCATTCGGTAAACTCGTTCTTTAAATGATGGATTTCGAATACGTGCTAATTCCTTCGACCATAAGAGACCAGCACGCGTATCCGCATCGGGGGCGGGTCGAATAAAGAAAGGAATTTTATCCACTTCGTTTGGGTGAATGACTAATGATTGAACTTCGCCGATGCTTTCCTTTTTGGGTTTTGGAAAAATTAGTTCAATGCCCTGAGCAAATATATTCACAATCCCGTGATGCCATTGTCCATTAAGATCAGATAAAATGACATGAGTTCCATCAAACTTTTTCAAGCAATGATCACGCGCCCGCCTCTTTAGGGCAGTGCCCATTAATGCTGAAACAAATAAAAAAATTAAGGGTAACCAAAATGCGAGAGAATCCATTATTTATCTGACCTTGTAAAACTTGAGGGGAAAGACGAGAAAAATTTTATATAATGTCTTGCATGAATGCCAATCTATTGTTTGCATAAAATTCCCTTAATTGCATTAGCCTTGAAAAACCTGCCCTTAAAAACTTTTTGCCTCGTCCTCCTTATCCTTCTTAACGCTTGTTCTGAAGATAAACCTGACCCTGTAAAAAACTCTGACCAAGCCACCGTTTCATCACTGGTTAAAACAGGGGACCAGGTGGTTAAGTTTGATCTTGAATTCCCCGTGGTATATGTCGAGGAACTCGATCAAACTCAGGAATTTTACAAGGAACAGCATGAAACGAGTTTCAGTTTTGTTCCCAAAAAGAATTGGTTCAGTTATACGGCTGGCAAAGACGGTATCCTTACCAAAATTCTGTTCTTTGGAAAACCAAATTTTCAACCATCCGATCATTATGGCAGTTCAATGCATGGTTTTATCAGAGAAGGTAATCCAGATTCAGGTGCAAAATTTGGTGAATGGGATCTATCTCGAGATGATATAGTTAATCAACTTGCCGCCCAGGGTATGGATAATCGGCAAGCGGGTTGGATTACTATTCGAATGCGTGGAAAGATTCCCCAAATAATGGGTAAAACTTATTACTTTGTCTGTGAAAAAATCGTAGGGGGTAAACCTTGGTTTGGTGCTTTCGCGTTTGGTGAGGGTAATCCTTATCAAGCGGGTAAATTTTGGTTACACCCAGAACATGATCTTGTTTTCAGAACTTATGTTGGAAAAACTCCTGATCAAGTTACCCAAGAACAAAAGAATAAAGAAATTGTCGAAAAACTTGGGATTGAAAAAAGTGAATTACCGGAAAACCCTGCCGATCTCCCTACCCCTTTGCCTGTTTCGCAAACAACCAACAATGTCATTGTTCAGCAAGTTGATCCAATTCCAGATACTATTCCTCCATCCGAGCAAACTATAATTACACAAGAAGTTCCGGCTGTTAATGAAGAAAACCTACCGGATAATCAGGTCGAAAAATTAAATTTCATACAAATCCCTCCTAATGAGGACGAAGACCAAAACAAATCTAAGGAAGAAGGAAGTCTGTTTAATAGACTTTTTAAAAGAAAATAGTTT
>CAWUUU010000220.1:0-6572 GCA_963924995.1 uncultured Opitutales bacterium | reverse complement strand
GCCGACATGCCTTTGCGACAAGTTATTACTGAGGCACAGTCTTTAATAGGGCAGGGTGATTTTGCGGGTGCATCTCCGTTATTAGATGAGTTAGAATTACGATTTGAGGATGAAGAAGACCCTGAAGTGGAAAAAATTCTTCAACAATTTGGTTTCGTTCGTGGGGTTGGTTATTTACAAAGTTTTGCCAAGACAGGAAATAAAGAATTTCTTGAAAAAGCGGCCTCTGCCTTTGGGTTTTTTGCTGATAAATTCCCCAATGATTCGAAGGCGGTAATGGCTTTACAGAAAAGAACAGATTGCCTTCGAGCTCTTCACGAATGGAAGGAAGCCGCGACTGTTATTGAACTTCTTTTAGACACGACAAAGCCCTATCGTAAACAAATTGTGAAACGAAGTGAGTTGATGAATCTTTATTTTGGTAGGGCTCAATGTTATCATATTGAACAAAATTGGGTGAAGGGGGAGCCCTCCTTCAATGAATTGTTAAAATATGCTGATCTGGCCAAAGATGAAGATCGATCTGCTTATGCGGTCTCATGCCTTACTGAAATGTTTGTGCAAACCAAACGAATTGATGAAGTCTTTCCTTTACTACCACGTTTATCTGGTGATACCCCGGCTCGATACGATCTTCGCTTAAATGTTAACTTAATGCAGGGTGCGGCCCAGCTTAAAGACAAGGAAAGGCATGTGGAGGCCTCTTTATTTTACGCGCTCACCATGACGACGGAAGAGATAGTTGCGTTTTACACTGAAAGGCAAAAGCAATTACAAACTGAGCTTTCGCAATACGAGCAACTTATTGCCTTACAGGGCAAGACAATGCCCAAGCGACGACTCGAAATTTTAAAAGAGAAGTCCAATACAATAGCAATGAAACTAACAAGTGCCAAAGGACAGCTAAAACTGGCTCAAGATACACCTCCCTTTACTACCGTATTACGCTGGAGGAAAGCAGATAACTTTCAAATTACCAAGAGGGATTGGGAATCATTTTGGGGTTTCTATTGGCTCTACAAAGACTTTCCAAAGCACGAAAGCGTTGAAAATTTTCTTTACGCAGCCTTCGCCTCCGCGAACACGGTCAAGCATCGAGAAAAATCAATCGAACTTGGCGAAGAATACTTATCGAAAAAGGAATGGAAGAAATTCCGAGCAGATGTTACTTTTATTATGGCGAATGCTTACAGGCTAGAGGGTGAAAATCTCCAGAAAGTTGCGGTTAGTTTACAGTCTGCAATGGGGACTGCGGAAAAAGACAAAGCTGAAAAGGCGAAAGTAAAGTCTTTGGAATACTTTGAAAGATTTTTCAATTTATGTAATGATTTTATTGAAGTTATGCCCGAACATAAATATGCCAAGGATTTTGTTGGCATGATGGGATCAGTCTATTTCAAAAGAAGGAAATTTGAAGATTTATTGGAAAAGTTTGCCGGTTTTGAAAATGGTTCAATGAATCGCTCAAAGGGTTATGTTAACCGAGTCGAGTTTAGGAAAAGCCCAGCCATGCCAACCGCACATTATATGAGTGGCCTGGCGTTGCTTGCATCAGGTCGCTTCGAAGAAGCGAAACCACTATTGGGAGCAGTTGTAGGGGTCAATATGGAAGGTTTGCCTGTCGGTGGATCAACATTTGAGGATGAAGCTGAGAGCGAATTTGAATAAAATGATTAAGTTTTTAAAAACAGTTCTTTTATTCCCGCTTCTTTTACTGTTTTATTCTTGTGGAGGAGATGAAGTTGAATCGGTCCCTGGAAATTCCACGGAATCAAGCAATGTAGATTCGGGTGCACCCAAACTGGAACCTGTCGAAGAAGTGGTTGAAGAGAAACCCGATCCTGAGGTTTTTCCCAATCCGAATGGCGTGTACTTGCCAACTGATGAGGAGAAAAATGGAATGCCTGTTTATGCAAATGGCGAAGGTTTCTTTATGTGGTTTAATGGATCACTATGGAAAATTTCTGATAAGTCAGGTGGTGGGAAAATTATTTCTACTGGAAAAGAATCTATTAATGATAAATGGAGTGATGGAGGGAAGGCTCGTAATTACCCAGATGAAGAGTATTCAAAAGATGCACTATTTAGACTTGCCGTGGCTTATCAGGGTTCTACTGACAATACCAATGCCATTCGACTTTTCCAGCAATTTGTTAAAGATTTTCCTGAAGATAAAATGGTTGCAGAGGCTTATTTGAGCTTAGGTGACCTTGCGATTAGTGATGTTAAACCTGATGAGCAACCCACATTCGTTCAAATTAATAATTCACGAGAAAATTACAATTTCGTTCGTGAGAAGACTCAAGAAATCCGATTAATTACGGATGCCACATTTAATGAAGGAGGCTTAATTGAGAGAGTCGCAGAAAACCCTGAGGGCATAGTTGATCACTACTTGACCTTTGATAAAAACAAAGACGAAGTTCTCCAAAGCACAGAATTTTCTGCGATTGGCATTAAATTTGATAAATCTTTTTCAGACTTTGATTTAAACGACGATAAAGCCGTAGATTATGGAGAGTTGTTTGATGTGGCTTCCTATGTTTTTTATACCGACATGGAACAAACATTTGCGACTTATTCAGAAAATTACGCAACTGTAGATCGAGCACGTATATCAGAAGCTACTGAGAAAATTGGTTTTGCTAATGAAATGTTAGGTCGGCCATCTAAAATGCTTAATCTATATTTTAAAGATATTGAGAAATATGGAAACGATCCAAGTAATGTAGGAGTTGATGGTATTCTTAAAAAGTACACCGATAAATACGATGAGTATAATAAATTATATGGAAGAACTCTTGATCTTTTAGAAAAACTCCAACAGCCCAACCAAGTAGTAACTTTCACATACAGAGATCGCAAAGGTATCGAAGAAACTATTACTGGTACAGTGGAAGAAATTTTAAAGGATCGCAAAAAACTTCTTCCTTTTCTTTCTTCTTCTTACGAGGGAATGGATCCTGACATTTATAGCGATGTGGTTAAATCAAGGACAGCTATTTTTTCCAATCCTGCCCACGCCTCAAAATTTAAGGGTTATCTCAAAAAGTACCAAGCTTTCAAAAAGGGATTTCCTTCCGATCTTTCACCTGCAGTTTCATTTGCAAAATTATTGGATGATGCGAAATCTGCTGGAAATAAACCACTCGAGCTTAGAATGCGTGCAATGTTGGATCGAGTTGGTTCGAAAGCTGGCGGAAGTTACAATCCTCAAAAAAGCGATTTTCCTGCTGCAAGTCCTGCTGTTCTCGTTTGGATGGCGGAACAACTTCTTGCCCAAAACGCAGTTGAAGACGCCGTTGCTGCCATGGAGCGACTTGTAAATGTTTATGGAGATAATGGCGGAGAATTTCTGTTTGATGCTTATTATTTATTGGGCCAGGCAACGCAAAAAGAACGAGATTATCAAATTGCAGTATCGCATTATGAATCTGCCCTCGCGAATTCGTCTTGGCATGATGACGCAAATGATGCCCGTATACGCTTAGGTGAGTCGCTTTTCGAGGTCGGTCAATCCACTAAGGATTCGTCTTTTTTTGATCGAGCAGTTTCTTCTTTTGAGGAGGTAAGAAGTGATACTGATACAAGCTTAGAGCAGAGAGCTCAGTCATCCTATATGATGGGTGAGTGTAAGCGTGCCATTCGCGATCATGCCGGAGCAGCCTATTATTATTTAGATACGACTCTCAATTTTCCGAGTGCTACCAAATGGGCTTCTAAATCCTATGAGCAAGCTATTCGTTGTTATGAACAAACTGGTCAGTCGGACCAAATCAACAAAGTTGAAAAACAATATGTTGATTGGCAAAGAAAGTTTCTCAAATGAGTAAGCATTTTATTATATTATTGATTTCGATATCTTCGATTTTGGGATTCTCCTTCTTGTCTGCTCAAGCAAACCAAGATTATTTTAAAATTCACTCGGGTGCATTACCGGTTAAGATTTATGTTGGAAACGCAGGTAAAGCAGGAAGTTTGCTCGGGGTGGATGGACAGAAAGGAATCATCTATGCTGAAATGGAGGGTGCAGGGAGGATGCAATTAGAGTTACGTGGACTTAAAAAGCAGAATATTAAGGGATTTGTTTTTACTTGGCCAGAGAGTGCCTTGAGGACACTCAAATCGTTTTCTGACGAGCAATATAGCAAGGAACTTCTTCCTAGCCTTAGGCCAATTATGTATAGAGTGTTACTCTATCTTGATATACCTCAGCAATATTTTGCGATTCATGATAATTGCTTGATCTATGTTCGGGCATTAATTGCTATGGAGCAGTACAATGAAGCCTTTTATTTGTTATCTAGGCTTAATTTAAACAAACTTGATTCATACGGGTATAGGGACTTTTCGGAAGCGTCTCTTGATTTGGCTAGCAAGATGATTCGCTCGAATCCACAATCAGCCAAAATTGCTCGGGCACTCCTTCAGAAAGTCACCATTCGTAACAATAGTGCTGATCACGCCTCTTATTTAAAATTGGCGAATTCGTTACGAACCCAAGGACTATACACTGAAGCCATATCCGAATACTCTAGGCTTGGTCCGATTGTTCAAAAGGCTCCTGGCAGTTCTTACTCGAAGATAGTCCAAATCTGGCCGATTTACTGTTATATAAAATTGTACGAAAAGTACTCTGAAGCAGCCCTGAAAGATGCTCGTTACAAAGAACCTGCGGGTAAAATTTTCAACACGGCAATGCAGTCGGTCAAAAAGTTAGACGAAAGCCCTCCTGCACGACACACTAATGAATATTCTTTATACAAATTAATCCGTGCCCTTTTACGTGTCCAATATGCTCGTCAATATGAACAGGGCGGTAACGAATTGAAAGCTGCGGAATATTACCGTCAGTCGGTTATTGAAGTAACTGAAGGAATAGTCAGTGCTCGAGTTGGACTTGATTGGCTCCCTGAATCCCTATTAATGGCTGGTGATGCCTATGAAAAGTTGAATTTAAATGAGGCGGCACAAAATGTTTACAAACAAGTTTCTATTTTTTACAAGGGTTCAAAATGGGCTACCGAAAGTAAAAAACGATTAGATGCCCTTCCTGCATCTTGAATAAATCCTACACTTGACCCTTCCTACCTTAAAGGTAATTCTTAGACAAATAAATTAATTAAAATTATGAAACTAGGCTTAATCCGTAAATTCAGCATAATTGGAATAATCTTTTCCAGTTTATCCCCAAGTTTTCTTGCTAATGTGGTTCATGCTCAGCAAAAGGGTTTTGGCTCCGCTTTGGTCGATAATCTTGGACCCTTCCTTATTCCTTTTATTATTCTGATCTTAGCTGGTTTCACGCTTATCATCTATAATGGCATTGCTATTCGTAAAAAGGCATTTGTTAAAGAAGAGGTTGTACAACCAATCATGCAGGAATTGCAAAACCTTAACATTGAGGGAGCAATCGCATTATGTGAGCAATATAAACTTCCAGTTACATCGGTTTTAAAGGGAGGTCTTGCCCGAATTCAAGATGATGAACTTGATATCGAGTCAATTGAAAAGGGATTAGAGGAAACATCAGGACTGGAATTGGCTAAACCTTTTACTTGGATTAATTTGTTAAATACAGTGGGTTCTATAGCTCCCATGGTGGGACTTCTTGGAACTGTAGTGGGTATGATTGGTGCATTCCAAGTTCTGCAAAGTTCGGGTATGGGTGGTGAATCTAGTCAGAAGATGGCAGGAAACATTGGTAGTGCTTTGTGGACAACAGCAGCGGGTCTAGTTGTTGCGATCCCCACCCTTATTTCCTACTTCATATATAAGACAAAATTCGGTACAATTGTGGCAGAAGTTAATCGAGTTGCTGGCGAAATGGTGTTTACTTTAGTTCGTGCAGCTAGGGGTGGTTTTGCTGAAGGTGGTGAAGAAGCAGGTGGTGAGGAATATTACGAAGAAGCACCAGTAGAGGGTTTACCTCAGGCACCTGGTGTACCAATGCCCCCAGCATAATTCGTTTTTTTTATATTGCGTTTACGATTAATTAAATGAGTGGATACAAACCACCCGAGTCTAATGACTCACCAGATTTAACACCGATGATTGATGTGGTATTTCTTCTGATCGTTTTTTTCATGGTTGTTGCGCAGCAGATGTCTGAACAGTACATTGAGTTATCAGCATTGCCAGTAGCTGGAAATTCAAGCGTGAAGGAGCAACCCCCGCCCCGTACAATTATTAGCATAGACGAGACTCCTGTTGGGCAAAAATATTATTGGGGGGAGCAGGAAATTGATATGGAAGCAATTGCAACTGCTGTAAAAAGGCATCCAGATTGGAAGGTTTTCTTACGAGTTCACCCAAAAGTCACCCATGCAGTTGTCCAAGATGTGATGAAGGTAATTGGTAATGCCGGTCAGGCGGACATAATTTTCGGAACCTGGCAGGTAGGCATATAAAATAATGGAGACATTAAAGAAAATTTTAGCGGATGAAGATGAAGTTGATCTTACTCCTATGATTGATGTTACTTTTTTACTTCTTATTTATTTCATGGTTACCACAATGCTCAAGCAACCAGAAGCTGAGTTGTCTATTCAATTACCAGGAAAGCCCCAGAG
>CAWUUU010000219.1:0-7506 GCA_963924995.1 uncultured Opitutales bacterium | reverse complement strand
GCAATAAATTGAATCATCTGCCCAAGTGGCATTGAGTTGAGGGTAATGGTAACATTCGGAAATGGCTCATCCCCATTCGCTAAAGGAATAATATTAACCCCTTTTTTGGCGGGGTCAGGCTCAGTAAGATCAAAAGTTTTTGCTTGTCTTTGCAACTCTTGCATTACTTCTGGCAAAGGAGATTCAAAAAACTGAACGCCTGGCACTTGAATAATTTTTAATTTATTTTCTAAATTGCTCGGCCCTTCTTTAACTTTTTCTACTTCCTCAATTTGACGATCAAAAACCTTAGGCCTTTCCCACTCTCGCTCAATTTCCTCGAGCATTTCTGCACGCGTTTTCAAATATCCTAGATAACTTTCTTCGGATCGCATTATCGCGATTCGCTTAAGCATTTCCTTTGACTCATAATTGTCAGAATATTGTGTTTCTATTGTCCTGTAGGTTTCCGTCGCTCCTGTTAAATCTCCATTAATAAATTGAACCTTCGCCCGCATCAATAATTCTTGTAGTGCAAGTCTTGTATCTTTCCAATCAGCAGTAAATTCAGATATATCGCGTCGGTAAGGATTTGCCTTGTCTGCAGATATGCGATCTTCCATTCGAATTGCTTTGCCTAATTCTTGATCAAGCGCCTTTTCGCCTTCCGTTTCCTTTAAGCCAGGTCTTCCATAAGATAAAGGATCTCCCTGAATATCCCGATCTTGATAAAAGCCTGTACGAAAAGCGTCCAAGTACTGGTTGGCTAAATCCCAATCCTTTTCCGACCTCGCGTCTTCCGCTTTATCAAGATTAATCCGATTTTTTAATAATGCCGCATCTAGAATTATTGGCCAAGTCCGAGTATTTGGTTCAAGGAAAAGTTTTATTTTTAAAAGTGCTTTGTCCGCCTCATCGTAATCTTTTTTACGAATCATACCCTTGGCCCTAGCAAGCATTTCTTCGGCTAACACTGCCTGCTCTTCTACTTTCTCTTTCGCCTTGCTCATTTCTCCCTCAAAATCTGTCTGTTCCTCTATGCCCAAAGTCTCCGACTCTGCTTTCCTGCGAGACTCCTCAACATCTTGATAATCGGCTACAAGCTCTTGTACGGTTCCAACCTTACCCTTGAGCATTGCCTCGCCCATACGATACCAGGTTATCTGCTGTTTAGTCTTATAAATATCACTGATCAAAGCGATACTGGATACATTCGAGGGCAAAATACCGAGAGCTTCATCTAATTGATCTAAGGCCAATCCATACTGCCCGTCGGCTCCATCTTTTCTTGCCTTTTCCAATAACCGCTCGGCTCGCCTCATCAATGTTCCCATTTTTGCCTTTTCTGCATCCATTAATCTTTCGAAATCGGGTTTTGCATCATCCTCAGGCAGTCCCGCCTTGGCACGAATTTCTGATAAATCTTTTTTCGCTTTTTCCAATTCCTCCACTAATTTTCCTACTAAAGTTGCATCAGTCGATCCTTCGTTTTTAAGCGCTATTTCTCTTTGCCGCTTCCTTCCTTGTAACTCAATGTCAATGTTAGCACGGTAACGAGAAAGAAATTGGCTAGCCAAAGAATATTTCTTATTGGCCATGGCTTCTTGAGCGAGTTTATAATAAAGCTTTGTTTCTTCCTTTCGAATTTGGTTCAAGTAAAAACTATTTTCTTCGCTCTCTGCTATTTTTTCAAGAACTGCTCCTGCCATTTTTTGGGCATCTTCTACTTTTCCAGATTGTGCCAATTCTCGGATTTCTTTGAGAACGCGAATCAAGTTTGTGTCTGGTCCAAAATTCAAAGTTTGATCTATAATCGAAGAGACTTTTATTTCAGGCGGGGCAACTTGTCGGGGTAAGTTGCTAAATTGATCGATTTCTTCTTCTTGAATTTGTCCAACCAAAAAACTAGGCAACTGACAAATGAACAACAAAATGGTTAACCGAAAATATAAGCTAAAGTGCATGTAAAAAAAGGGGCAATAGAATATAAAAAATTCTTACAGTATTCCATACATTGATGGAGTTGGGTCAATAAATAAAAATCTCAATTTTTCAGAGTTTTCTTTTAAAGGCTTAAAGTAGTTATGCTTGCGTCAGATTCTCCGCTTATTTTTTTCTCAACTTCGATATTTTTATTTTCATTATCGATATTTAAAATTTTATAACTTCGCTTTCCAAAATTAAATTCCTTCTCGATCGCACTACCATCTATTTCTATTTCGCTTACCGCTTCATCCTCTATATCAAATTTTAAAAGTATTTTAAAATCTCCAGAATTAACGGTTTTCATTAAACTATTGATTTCAAAGGGTTTCCCCCCCTTCTTGAAATCCCTCACTAGTGCACGGCCTACGGGCTTTGATCCACCGGTTTTAGAATCCGTTACTTGTTGAACAGTAAAAAATTCTACCATCAAAAGTTTACCAGTATCTTCTTGGGTTGTTTTTACAAGCGAGGGAAGACCGGGGCGATAATTATTATTTTCCTTATACGGAATTTTTACCTCTATTCGATTTTTTACATTCTTATTTAATGTTTCGGATACTTTTTTTTGTAAATCTTCGAAATAAGGTGTCTGCCCGATCCAACTTACCAATTTAAAACGGTACTCCTTTTTTTCAAAAGATAAAATGGTTAACCCAAACTCTTCTTCTTTTTCGATTTCTTTGGGCGCTTCAGGCAAAGAAGTAGCTAGTTCGCCATCAACAAGATAAATTATAGGTGGAGTAAATAAATCATAAATTGAAGCATTTTCTTCACTTTCTGTATTTGTCCATCGATTTTTTTCAGTTCTGTTTGAATCAATCAAAATTTGCGATTTCGATTGATATACCGAAATTCTACACTCTGAAGGATCAAGGTCATCAACGGACTTATCCAGAACAAGTTTTTGCTCACCCCGAATAAATTCAATTTCTTTAAAGCTAATATTTTTTACTCCTTTATCAGTATCGATGGCAATAGGACTTCTAGATTTTTCCCATCCAGTTGTCAAAATAGTGCTGCTTGGGTTTAATAATCTTCCTTTTAGTATTATTTGAGTCTTTAACTGAATAGAGACTTTACTCTTTTTAGAAAAAATTACTTTTTTGATTTTAAATGTGTCAATTTTTTCTCCTTTCGAATTAAATACTTGAACACTATCATTGGGTACTAGATGCGTTTTTTTTAAAAATACTAAAACCTTTTCATCACCGAAAGAATCTATTGAAAATGAACCTGCATTAAAATACTGCGTTGTATTTTCCTCACTGGCTGAATTGAAGTATGAAATACAACTTACAATTACAAGCGAAAGAATAACTAATGAAAAGACAATCTTTTCATAATGTGATTTAACGAACTTCACGATTTGTTAAAATTTTGTTTAGTTTGGAGCGGAGTTGGGAATTACCTGAAGATTCTAAAAATTTTGTAAGTGTCTCTTCATTAATATTCTCGTTGTTTAATGAAGTTACAATGAAGGATTCGAAATCTCTTTCTACGAAATAAACATACTCTATTAGCAGGGTAAATACAGATTCTACATTCTGAACGATTGGAAGAGACATTTCCGTAGTTTTGTTATCGCTAGAAAATGGATCCGGTACAGATTGGGTAGATGGTAACAAGGTGGTTACTTCGGATCGATTAACCTTCAAATCTCGTAACAGGAATGGTGGTCTTAGCTGATTAATAAAACTTCTTGCATGAGATGTGTGACTTTTAAACTTTATTAGAAAGGCAAATGTTTTAATCCCTCCGGTGAAACGAACCAATTTATTGGACAAGTTTGGAATGGCTAGAATATCTCCTGCAATATGCTGACTGTCCTCACTTCCAGCAGACTCACGAGATATCTTGATCAGGTTTATCTTATGTTCGCTATTCGAAGACTCGGAAAGAAATTCTATTAATGAGGCAATTATTTTACTTTGAATTCCAAGCATTTTTGCTTCGTCTTTAGAAAAGCTCGGCCAAAAGCCATCATAGGAAGATAAGCCGAAGCCATATTTCTTGCCATCATTTTGATTATTGCTTCCAAAAAGGTTAACATTATTTCTCTCCTCTTGCTCGAAGTGAATATTGCTTCTTTTGCAAACCGAGCGTAAGTGCGAATAAAGTCTCGTTAAGTCGGCATTAATCGCTTCAGGACTTTTCTTTTTCCAAGAAGAAAAAATGTTTTGACTTGAATTGAGAATATTACTCCAAAATCTATGCTGCTCTTTTTCCGTATTTGCTAGATTCAGCATGTCGTCAATTGCGGTCTTGGACTCTTCGGCAAGTCCTTCGTAAAGCAATAATTCTTCCTGCAATGCCCCCCGCTTTCGTAACTCGCTATTGATTGATGATTTCATAGCTTCAAGGTTTTCACCTGAGTTACAAGATACGAATTGTAAGCAAGAAAAAACAACTAGAGTAAATAGAAAAGCGGAAAAGAAAAACTTATTTTGTTTTAAAAAATTCATGACTCAAATCTATGACTGAGGTAAAAATACATACTCGAAATGAGTAAAATATCTTTTAAATAGATCGCCTTTGCCTTCTATTGAAAATGTTTTTTTATCTACTTTTCTAATAAATGGTAGCGCTTCAAGATATTGAGTTAATGCCTCCTGCTTCTGGCTGTTCAGTTCTATTAAGTGATTTCTTTTTTCATTCGTTTCTGATTCTTTAAATGTTTCGGTCGTACGAACCAAATATCGACCAGAAAGAATAATTTTAAATCTTTCGGCTCCGCTAGTTCCTTTAATATTGCCATTGTTCCCATTTCTTTTTGTTGTAATTTCCTCAAAGCGCAATTCATCAAACCAAGCATCTGATACCTCGGGGTGGTCCAAAGAACTTTGTAATTGATTAAGAAAACTTTGAAGAACCCAGCAGGAAAAACTCTTTTCTGTAAATGTTTTATTTCTTACAAAAACCAATTGGGTCAGTCTATCTGTAAAAAGAAATTTTTCTTTTAATAATTCATTATCTGCAATTTGTTCATTTAGGGATCTTACTGTTTGTTGTAATAGAGATAGCTCTTTTTTTAGCTCCACCTCTGTTGACGATTTCTTGAAAATACCCGGAAGGGGTAACAAACAAAATAAGAGCACAGCAACAAGCAAAAGCGGTACTTTCTTTTTAAAGGATAAATTTGTTAATTTATTCGCTGGAAGCAGGTTAAGCGGGCGCTTTAACGCTTGATTTAGCTCAATGTTGAAAATCGCTGTTGCGAGACCCACAGGCTCTCCAATCATATAGGGAAGAAGGGCTCGCATTTCTTGGCTGACTCCTTCGTCTATTATCAAACTCTTAAGCGGGTCAAAATAATCAATATCTAAACTCTGACTTTGGCTAATATATTCAGGCAAATTATTTAACAATGCACCTCTTCCTGCAAGAAACATTCGATTGGGCGACTTGCCCTTTTTAAGTCTTTTATAGGTTACAATTGATCGGGTAATTTCTTGACTTGCTCGGCTCAAAAACTGCTGAGCACAATTTTCTAAGACTTGAACACTTGGATCCTCAGGAGAAAAAGCAACGAGTCCGGAAAAATAACTTTTTTTGACCTCTTCAGCTTTTTCGAACAATGATCCCAAGTTATCAGATATATTTTGAGTTAAAGTATTACCCCCAATTGCAATACTTCGGATAAGAAAGCCGGTCGGATTGATAAAAAGTAAATTTGTAGACTTTGCGCCAATGTTTACTACTAAGGTTTCTTGTTGATCTAATCCAATTCCTGAAGAAATAAGTGCATTATAATCAAGTATTGGCGCAGGGGTAATTTGGAGTGGGTTTAATCCTATCTCAACCACCTTCTCGCAAAAAGACTCGGCAATCTCTGGCTTTACCGCAAAGGCTAGAATTTCTTGCTCGACCCCATCATCATCAATTACTTGGTAATCCCATATAAGTTCAGCCAATGGAAATGGCATTTTTTGCGAAAGTTCAAAGGCGACTATTTTTTTCTGCTTTTCTTCATCTACATGTGGAACGCGAATCGTTTTGTTTAGCAGAAGGCTCCCAGGAAAAATAAACCGAGCGTCACCTTTAATTTTTTCTGTTTTACAAAGCAATTCTAAGCCAGCTATTAATGAATCTAGCCAAATTTGATCATTTGAATAATCGTAATGTAAAGTTTGTAGGGCAACTTGTTTGAGCTTTAATTTGGCCCCATCCGTGGTAAATACACTCGCGGAAACATGAGAAATTCCGCAATTTATAATTACTTCTTTCTTTTCACTCATAAAAAGAAACTTTTTTAATTAAAATTAATAACCCGAATTTTTACTTCTCTTTACCGGCCCTACTCCAACCAAATAATTGGTACTTACTAAATGGGCAGGGATTAAAATACCTTCATTTTTGGGTGCATTCGCTTGAGATTGTTGCTTAAATTTTTGGAGAATTCTTTCTTCTCGATACTTATCAAAAAATATCGATTCGGTCAGTTCTATAGGTATACCATCGTAGAGTATTTCGACCACATATCCTACAGGCTTAATATAACTTGTTAGAAAACCATCTCTTTCTGCAATAGTAGCTGGAAATAGAAAATGGGCATATTTTGTATTTCGATCGAATTTTATCGTCATATATTCTATTTCAGCACTGTAATACTGATAAAACTCAGCATCGGGAAATTTTAGGCTACGAAGGGCTTTCTTTTGCAGTTCATTATTAAAACATAAAGAAAGGCGTACTTTAATGTTATTAATATATTCGATATTGATCACCTCATCTTTACTTGTTGGCTTGCTTGATTTAGACTTTTCGAACAAAGGGTGACTGACAAAACTAAAAGGGACAGAAGCCTTAACCCATTGGTCGGATTCCTTGGTAACAGTTACGGCCCCGTTAAGTTTGATAAATTGATCAGGTTCCGCATGTAAAAAACTAATCGTTATAATGCTTGAAATTAAGAAGAATATTTTGGGGGACGAATTCATGGGTATAATCTTTACGAGGTTTTATGATTTGGTATGTTGCCATCTTTCAAAATCTTGCATACATTTAACAAGCATAAACTAATGGAATTTAAGATATCTTGCTTACTTTTTATTCGCAATCAGGCAGAAAAAATTCTTTTACTCAAGAGGAAAAAATCTCCGAACCTAGGATTGTGGAGCCCTCCTGGTGGTAAATTGAAAATGAAAATTGGGGAATCTCCCTTTGAATGTGCAATAAGGGAGGCGAGGGAAGAAACAGGCATGATTTTAGGTTGCGAGGATTTATCTCTTTTTGGATATGTGTCTGAAAAGGGATATGAAAATTCATGCCATTGGCTCATGTTTCTTTTTGAATCTAGAAAAACTATTTCTAAACTTCCTGATGAATTCAACGAGGGTTCGTTCGATTTTTTTACCAGAACACAGATAAATGACCTTCAGATTCCCAAATCCGACCACGAACTGGTTTGGCCTTTCTATGATTTACGAAATTCTGGTTTTTGGGGAATTTCTGCGGATTGTTCGGACGGACAATCTCCTAAAATTAAGATTGAAGCCAACCCCAATTAAACTGATAATTACAATTTGTATTAACTTTTACCCG
>CAWUUU010000218.1:0-15687 GCA_963924995.1 uncultured Opitutales bacterium | reverse complement strand
GGAACGTTCTTGAAATTTGGCCACTTGGATAAGGGCATCACTTTGATCGTAATGAGCGTGTAAGAAGTGAAATAGATTAACTCCGGACAAAGCCCCCAATAATACTCCCATGAAAAGAACTACAGATTGTGAAACCTTGGGCAAATTGAGAGATACAAAATAAATAAGAGTGAGGATGCTGACTACTAAGACGAGGGCAAGAATGAGGGCGAGTGTACGACTTGAATTGTAGGCGGAATTTCTTCGAATAGATTTAAGGGTTTCTTCTCCGGAATTAGTTTTCTTCTTCATATAATTTCAATTTCGATGATCTTTTAAAATTCGCAAGCAATAATGTTTCTTGTTAGAAGATGTTCTTTTTGAAGAAGAGTGCTTTATTACTTTTTTTAATTTCTTTCTTTTGCCTCTTGCCCAGATCGATTGATTTTGTGGAGATATTATTCCGATGAGAAAATATGAAATATTATTTTGCCTATTTTTTTTAGTATCAGGTTGTGGAAAAGAAGATTCTTTGAAGGTTGAAGAATCTCTGCCAAAACCTCTAGTTGAAGTGGCAACAATTTCTTTGGAGGAACACAATCGATTACTCGGCGAGGAGAAAGGGCGTGTTGAGAATTTGAGACTTGAATTGTCTCAACATGTAGAGGATGTAAAGGAAGATGCTGAGCTGGACGAGGAAATAATCAGGGAATTAGAGGCGCAGGTTGAAGCTCTTAATTCTTCTTTGACTCAGTTTCGATTGCAGGTTTCTGAATCAAAAAATTCCCTAAATGCATTAAAGAAAATAGGATCGATGGAATACAAAGTGATTTATGAACGGGCGAAAAACGTGGAGCATGAAAAGGCGATTTTATTATACGAAGAATTTCTGGAAGAATTTCCAAATAGTCCAATTTCTTCCCGAGCCCGAGCCCGAATCAAATTTCATAACGCGGAAATTCAAGTTGTGGAAAATCGTAAGAGTGCCCGAACGGTTAGGCTTTGGGAGGCAAAGTTAAAAGGGGAGGGAATGTTCGTCCGTGCGGTGGAAGAGGAGGAACTCTTTGACTTAATAGGGCGAATACCAGATTCTTCCAAGCGTGGATCAAGTTCGGAGTACAAGCAAAGAGTATACACTTGGCGTGATTATGTGATCGATGGTGGATACCACGATCTAATCATCAGCACCACCGATGGAAAAGTGGATCAGGCCTCGATGGGGAAGTAATTTTTTTACTTCAGCGAGTGCGGGCGTCGATACAAACCGCTTCCTCAGTACTACGAGCTAAGACTAATCCGTTGCTCAGAATAGGGGTGCTCCAGCATTTGCCGTTGAGGATTTTTTTCCGAGCCAATTCGTGGTATTTTGAAGGGGATGCTTTGACCACGGCAAGAAATCCATCATCGGCAAGGGCGATCAAATTATCACCTGATAAAATAACATTCCCCGGGCCGTATCCGTCATGACTCCACTTGATCTTGCCCGTTATTAATTCAATACATTGAAGGGGACCATCGCCGTATTTCTTAAAGCTAAACATTCCATAAAGGTGTCCGTCATGATAAATCGGGGTACTCCAATGGTTAAACATATCATTTTTCTTACGCCATACTTCCGAGCTGGAAAATTGATTTCCCTTCTTACTTATTTTGTATAAGCCAGCCCCTACACCATAGCCAGCGGAGCAGTAAATTAGATCACCTGCAACCACGGGCGACGCAGCGGTGGAAACTTTAAAGGGGAAGGCTTGACGCCAGAGTTCACGACCATTTTTAGGATCGACTGAGACGAGTCCGGAGGTACAGAAGAAAATAACCTGGCGGACTCCATGAATAGTGGTAGCGATTGGGGTGGCATGTGTGGCGGATTCACTACCACTTTTCCAGACCACTTTTCCGGAGCTTCGATTAAATGCGAGCATGCTTTGGCCGGAACCCCCTCCATACACGATGGCCAATTCGCCTTCGATTAAAGGAGCGGAAGAATTTTTCCATTTTATATTTTGTCCATTGTGTTCCTTTAACACTTGAACATCCCAGAGTATTTTTCCATTGGCCCCGTCGATACAATAGAGGTTCATATCTGAATCGTAAACCCAGACCTTGCCATTGAGCACCGAAGGAGTGGAACGGGGACCATCTCCGCCGCTATTATCAGGTGCCCCCGAGTTTCCACCCCCACTCTTGTAGTCCATCCGGCAAAGCCATGTACTCCAAAGGCGTTTTCCAGTTTTGGTATCAAGTGAGACGCAGACTTCGCGCATGAGGCCATCTTCATCCTCTTCCGCAATTAAAGTAAATGCCTGAGTGCCTTCAGAGGAGAAAGAACTGAATCCTAGCGGGGTGGGGGTTTTCCATTTCTGAGCACTTGATTTCTCGAGCCATGCTGCAGAGGTAATAAGCTCGTCGGTTTTATTATCTGAGCGACGACCATGGTATTGATTCCAGTCAATCGCGAAGACTAGGCTTGAATTTAGAAAAACGGATAGAAGTAGGGTAAAAAGAATAGATTTCATAATGTATGTTTTTATTCTTACTCTTGTTCGCTTAAATTCAAGAAAGAAGAGTGGGTTGAATTAACTTTTTCGAAAGCGGAGTCGGTAAAAAATAAACACGAGAACAAGTGTGACCAAGAAATACCAAGGGAACCAGCCAAGGGATTGTACGAAGATTGAATCCTGCTCGTTGAGTTTTTTGTCCATTATTATTGGAGAAACCCCTTCAGTTTTAATCCAGGCAATCAGACCTGAGTAGAGGATGGAAACTGCCCCGTAGGATAGGTTGGTGGAAAGTCCGCGAAAGCTAAGCACAGTGGCACGCCTCTCGGAAGAGGCTTCTTCATTGAGGTAACGACTGACCAAATAATTCATAATCTGCATGGTCGCATAGAGCAGAACCGCTGGCAAAATACCCCAATAGGGAAAGGCGTAGCTAATTCCCAAAAGCCCAATGAATAAGACCGGGCAGAGGAGAAAGAAGTTTTTCTGGGGAGAATACCGATCGGCTAATAAACGGGCAAATCGGGGGATAAATACTCCCATGAGCGACATGCCCGAAGCAACGAGCCCAAAGGTGGCCAAAGGGAGTTCAATCACATTCCAATAAGCACTTGCAATGGTAAGGAATTGCCTGATCACATTATCAAGAGCCATAGCGGCAATAAGAATGCTAAACGGCAGAGGGGTTTTCCAAATCCAAGAACCAGCTTCCACCGTTTTCTTAAAGGACGATCTCATCGTTTCCCATGCCCCCATTTTTTCCTGTTCAAATGGATCTTTCATGGCCAAGGCTGCTCCTAAAACAATCAAGGATGAAATAAAGGTCAGAAAGATAGGGGCCTTGACTGCCGTTTCCGCAGTAATGGAAAAATCGATCCCGATTCCATTTAGGCAGGAATTGACGAAGGAAGAATCGTAAAATGCCGAACCGGTCATCATGGCAAAGAAAAAAGCCAAGGAGGTGAATCGTTGGGCTTTTTCGAGAGCCTTGCTCCAATCCTTTTCTAATCCCGCTTCCTTGAGGGAATCATAAGCGAGGGCTTCATCCGCACCACTGGCGGCGGCCTCGGCTAATCCGCTTACTATTCGATTGAGGGCAAAGAGAAGGAAGACATATTCACTTCCGTTCATTGGTGCAAAGAGCAGGGCGAGCATTTCCACTACCATACAAACCGCGGCGAGAACTAAGAGTTTCTTTCTGCCCAAAGTATCAGCCAGGGCACCGGAAGGAACTTCGAGTAAAATAATCGTGATCGCCCAGATTGCATTGAGGATTCCAAAATCTTCCCAACTTAATCCATGTTCCAAAAAGATCAGGGCGTATACAGGATAGTAGAAACGGGCGTTAAAAAGCATGCGGAAACAAATGAATAAGCTCAAATTACGATGAGCTATTTTGATTGCGTCCTTACTTATCATAGTGAGCGATTAAGAATTCTTTTGGTAAATGATTAATTTATAAAAATGCATGGTATCTCACAATTCACTTGCTAAGAAACAAGCAAGCCGATTCTGATTTATTTATGTCAAGCCCTCCAAACATTTTATGGATCTGTACCGACCAGCAACGATTTGACACGATTCGTGCATTGGGAAATGAATATGCTCAAACTCCACACTTGGACGAGTTGATTGAACAGGGGACAGCCTTTAACCATGCCTATTGCCAAAGCCCGGTTTGTGCGCCGAGTCGGGCGTCCTTTTTAACGGGTCGGTATCCACGTACCACTCGATGTCGGCAAAATGGTCAATCTATTCCCGCAGATGAAGTTTTAATCTCCAAAATCTTTTCAAATGCAGGGTATCGTTGCGGATTGGCGGGAAAACTTCATTTGGCCTCCTGTTCAGATGGGAAGGTTGAAAAACGAACGGATGACGGGTACGACCCGTTTCATTGGTCGCATCATCCACAACCGGATTGGGAAGAAAATGAATACACCCAATGGTTGACTGAAAAAGGACAGGATTGGCATGATTTACAGGGAGAGGAAATGAGTCCCTATGTTCGTATTGGTCCACCAGCGGAGTATAGTCAAACGACTTGGTGCGCTGAAAAAACCATCGATTTTATTAGAAAGGAAAACGGAAATCCTTGGTTTTTCAGTTTTAATTGCTTTGATCCCCATCATCCTTTTGATCCCCCGATTGATTATCTTAAAAAGTTCGTAGTTGAAGATATGCCTTTGCCCAGAGCACATCCTGATGAATTGAACGAACAGACAACCTTTCAGAAACTTGATCGGATTTGGGCCCATAATCAACCGGGAGAATTTCACACGGAGGCAATGACCGATTTTGACCGTAGACAAGTCTACGCCGCGTACATGGCAATGATCACTTTAATTGATGATCAGGTGGGACGCATTCTGGAGGCGTTGAAAGAAACGGGACAAGCTGAGAATACATTGGTTGTCTTTATGTCCGACCATGGAGAAATGCTGGGTGATCATGGAATTTATTTCAAAGGGCCTCATTTTTATGACGGTCAGATGAATGTTCCTTTAGTCATTCGATGGCCCCAAGGTGATGTGAGGGGAAATCGTCGAGTGGATGGCTTTGTGGAATTGATTGATCTAATGCCAACTTTTTTAGACGCCGCCGGAATTCCAATACCCTCTGCAGTGCAAGGGAAGAGTTTACTTCCCTTACTCAGAGGAGGTGATGAGATCGAACATTGTCGAGAAGAAGTCTATGCAGAATATTACAATGCATGGACGCACAGTGACGCTTATGGAACCATGCTACGGACAAAAGATTGGAAAATTGTGGTGTATCATGGAACGAATCAGGGAGAATTCTATGACTTAAAAAAAGACCCTGATGAATTCTTTAACCTCTGGAACCATTCCGATTTTCAGCAACAGAAGCAGGAATATATTCTCAAGTGTTTCGACGCATCGGTACTTTCAATGGACCCGGATCCTCCACGTTTGGGACCTTTTTAGAAAATTTTCTTTTCCAAAGAATCGAAAAGGCTTGAATGGAATTTTTCCCGTGTCAGTGTTCAAGAAACTATTTCCCATGAACATACACGAATACCAAGCAAAACAACTTTTTGCTGAAGCCGGAGTTACAGTTCCTCACGGAACCATATCCCAATCAGCAGAAACTTTTGATCACGCACTCTCTGGCTTACCTGAAGGCAAGGCTATTGTGGTAAAAGCCCAAATTCACGCGGGTGGAAGAGGGAAGGGTACTTTTAAGGACGGTTACAAGGGCGGTGTCCATATAGTCTCTACGCCACAAGAGGCCAAAGAAAAGGCCCAAGCCATGTTGGGTAATGTTTTAGTGACCAAGCAGACTGGCGAGGAAGGAAAAGAAGTCAGTACGGTTTATTTTAATGAAGCCACTGACATTGAAAAAGAATATTACTTGGCCGTATTAATGGACCGGGCGACCTCGAAACCGGTGATTATCGCATCGACTGAAGGGGGAGTAGATATTGAAGAAGTGGCAGAGAATTCTCCGGAGAAAATTTTAAAAGTATTAGTGGATCCAACCCTTGGACTTCGTTCTTATCAAGCTCGACAAATTGCCTTTGGTTTAGAACTGACTGGAGATTCCTTTAAGCAATGCGTTAAATTAGTTACTAAACTATACGCCTTCTTCTGGGATAAAGATTGTTCTCAGGTCGAAGTGAATCCACTAGTGACCACGACCGATGGCGATGTGGTGGCCTTAGATGCCAAGGTGAATTTTGATGCTAACGCACTCTTTCGCCACCCCGACGTGGTTGAATTACGAGATTTAAGTGAGGAGGATTCCAAGGAGGTGGAAGCTTCTAAGTTTGATCTGAATTATATCGCCTTGGATGGCAATGTTGCCTGTATGGTAAACGGTGCGGGATTGGCTATGGCCACGATGGATATTATTAAGCATTATGGTGGATCCCCAGCTAATTTCTTAGACGTGGGTGGAGGAGCGACTGAGGAGCAGGTTGAAAATGCATTCCGCATTTTGGTTTCAGATGACACGGTGAAGGCTATTCTTGTGAACATCTTTGGCGGGATTATGAAGTGCGATGTGATTGCCACTGGAATTGTGAATGCGGCTCGTAAGTTGGACATGAAAGTACCTTTAGTAGTTCGCTTGGAAGGAACCAATGTGGAAGAGGGTAAGAAGATCCTCGCTGAAAGTGGATTAGCCTTAGAGTCTGCCGATTCTCTTGCTCAAGCAGCCGAGAAGATAGTGAAGCTGGCCGCCGAAAACAATTAAACCTGATATCTTTTAATAGAAAAATTTAAAATGAGCGTTTTAGTAAACAAAAATACCCGACTTGTTGTTCAAGGAATCACTGGAAGTGCGGGAGGTTTTCATACCACTCAATGCATGGAATATGGCACCAATGTAGTGGCAGGAGTGACCCCCGGCAAAGGTGGTCAAAAATTTAATGATTCAGTACCGGTTTTCGATACGGTGAAGGATGCAGTGGAAAAACAAGGAGCCAATGTATCTGTGATTTATGTACCTCCTCCCTTTGCGGCCGATTCTATTTTGGAAGCTATTGATGCGGAAATCCCTCTAGTGATTGCGATTACTGAGGGCATCCCGGTGCGGGATATGGCAGAGGTCAAGGCACGCTTGGCGAGTTCTTCTACCCGTTTGATCGGCCCGAATTGCCCAGGAATTATTACTCCGGGCGAGTGTAAAATTGGTATCATGCCCGGGTACATCCATAAACCAGGCAAGGTAGGCATTGTTTCCCGTTCGGGTACATTGACCTATGAAGCAGTTTGGCAAATCACTCAGGCGGGTCATGGTCAATCCACTTGCATAGGCATTGGGGGAGATCCGATTAATGGAACGAGTCATTTGGATGCGGTTAAACTTTTTCATGAAGATCCCGACACCGATGCAATTATTTTAATTGGAGAGATTGGTGGTACTGCCGAGGAAGAAGCGGCTGCCTTTATCAAAGAACATGTAGATAAACCATGTGCCGCCTTCATCGCGGGTCGTACGGCACCTCCGGGTCGTCGTATGGGTCATGCTGGGGCAATCGTCTCTGGAGGAAAGGGAACTGCCGAAGCTAAAGTGGAAGCGATGCTAGATGCAGGTGTCTCGGTCGCCGAGACTCCTTCTCATATCGCCGAAGCCCTCTTCAAAATTTATAATCCCTGAGGCTTACTCAGGATTATATTTTAAAGTGAATTAAGTATTTTTCTCCAAGCTCGGCTTGGGGGAGAAGTTCGTCGAGGTTCCAAATTTTGGCGGGATGTAATCCCGAGGTTTTGAGCTCCTCGGTGTAATCTCCTCCTTTTAAATAAAGAATGCCATTGGCAGGTGAGTTTCTGGCCCCTTTACGAATCTTATTATTGACCCATCCAAAGAAAGTGGGAAGGGCACTAACGGCTCGCCCGATAATAAAGTCATAAGTTCTTTTCTTGGGAAGTTCTTCAACACGACCACGACGAATTTCAACATTTTCAAGATTGAGCCGTTTGACCATATCCTCCACCACCATGACTTTTTTCCCAATTGAATCCATCAGGGTAAAGCGTGCTTGCGGGTAACAAATAGCAAGGGGGATACCAGGCAGACCACCTCCTGTGCCCACATCTAAGACCTGTGCTTTGGGCATGAGGCGTAAAAAATTTGTGATGGTCAGGCAATGAGCGAGGTGTTTCGTTTCCAATCGATCCATATCCTTACGGGATACCAGATTAATTTTTTCATTCCATTCTCTAAGTAAAGAAGTGTACTCTTTAAGCTGATCCCATGACTCGCTCGACAATTCAGGAAACCATTGTCCAAGTAGATCCCAGGTGTTTTCTGATTCACTCATTATAAAACGGTGACAAGATTATTTTACTTCAAAAGGCACAAAGCCTTTGACCAAGTCATCGATTGCCTTGGCTTGAATCAAAAAAGCTTCGAGTTTATCCAAGGGTAGGGCACAAGGGCCGTCACATTTTGCTTCTCCAGGATTGGGGTGAGATTCGAGGAAAAGACCACCAATCCCCTGGCTCATCCCCGCGAGCATGAGTTCCGATACTGACTGTCTGCGTCCGTCTGCAGATTCACTTCGACCACCAGGAATTTGTAGCGAGTGGGTGACATCAAAAACAACCGGGCAACCAGTACGTTTCATAATCCCAAAATTAAGTGGGTCGACGACTAGATTATTATATCCAAATGAAGAACCTCGTTCACACAGAAGGATTTTTTCATTCCCCGCTTCCTTGAATTTTTTTATAATGTGCCCCATCTCATGGGCGGCAAGAAATTGAGCCTTTTTTACATTAATCGGTTTGCCAGTTTCGGCGAGGGCGACGACTAAATCAGTTTGTCGGCAAAGGAATGCGGGCAGTTGAAGAACATCGATTACTTCGGCGGCTGGCTTTGCCTGTTCAGGTTCATGGATATCGGAAATGATAGAAACTTGATATGTTTCTTTAATTTCGGCCAGTATTTCAAGCCCCTTGGAAAGACCTGGACCACGAAATGAATGGATTGAAGACCGATTGGCTTTATCAAAGGACGCCTTGAAAATATAAGGGATGCCAAGCTTGGAAGTAATTTCTTTATAGATGGAGGCAACTTCAAGGGCGAGCTCGCGAGATTCGAGGACATTTATCCCCCCGAAGAGGGTGAATGGAAGGGGGTTTGAAACTTGAAGGTTTCCGACTTGTATAATCTTTTGTTCGTTCATGCGAAGGCAACGCTGGGTGGAGTTCCATGCTCTGCGGAAACCACAATACCAATTCCTCCACGGGCATTAAAATCGACTTCAACCCGGCACCATCTAGGTTCGAGTGCTTGGACTAAGTCATCAAGCAGTCGATTGGCAAAATGTTCGTGGAAAGTACCTTCGTCTCGAAAAGTCCAGAGGTATAGCTTGAGGGATTTTGATTCGACAATCTTTTGATCGGGTACATAACGAATGAAAATTTCAGCAAAATCGGGTTGCCCAGTCTTCGGACATAGGCAAGTAAATTCATCGGTCTTTAATTCAACCAAATAGTCGCGTTCTGGGTTTCGGTTTGGAAAAGTTTCCAGTGCTCGATTTGGATGGGTGCCACCTTCACCTAATTGGGTGAGGTTTGCATGCTCGGAATTTGTTTCGTTCATAAACTTTTATCTTTTCATGAGATTGAGAGATGGGCAATTCTGAAAGATTATTTGATGTCCTGCCAATGTAGATTTTTTGGATTACTTACTAGGCTGTGTTTAAGTTTTTCGAGAAAGTTTTTCCGAGGAACTCGAACTGCACCCCTCTTTTCCAAATGCGGTGTGTGTACTTGGCAGTCAATAAAGTGGAAGTCATGCTCCAATCCTATTGAAACCAATTTTGCTAAGCAAACTTTGGATGCTTCTGGACAATGATAAAACATGGATTCGCCAAAAAATGAATGGCCTAAACAGAGACCGTAGAGACCACCAACCAGTTTATCTTCCTGATAGGCTTCAATTGAATGGGCAATCCCGAGTTGATTCAGTTTACAATAATCTTCAATCATATCATCTTCAATCCAAGTACTGTCTTGGTCGGGCCTATCTGACTGGGCACATTCCTTTATGGTCAGCGGGAAGTTTTGATCGATCCGAATTTCAAAACGATCCTCTTTAATGGCTTTTTTTAAGGACCTTGAAAATTTAAACTCGGTGGGATAAAGAAGAAATCGTGGATCAGGAGAAAACCAATGCCAAAGTGGATATTCACCCATTTTCAGCCATGGAAAAATACCATTTTGATAAGCGAGAATTAAACGTTCAGTTCCGAGGGTTTGACTTATCGCAATTAACCCCTCCTGATCACTCATTGATGGATCAGGAAACCAAGGAGGATCTCGATCGTCTAGGTAGTAGACTCTGGACACGGTTATCCTGCGGATAGTTCTAGCAAGCTCACTTCAGGTCTGCAATTTAATCGAATACCCCAAAGATTTCCCACTCCTCGAGTGATGTGAATTTGTCTATTTTCCCAGGAATGTAATCCTTCGACCATGGAATGATCTTTAACTGGGGCAAAGGGAGTCCAATTTAGAAAAGGAATTTTAAACTGTCCTCCATGGGTATGCCCGGAAAGCATGAGATCCCATTTGTAATTAATTAGTAATTCCTTGGCGTCTGGATTATGGCAAAGAAGGAGCGATGGACCATTATTAATTCGGGAGGAATTTTTGGGTAGGCATTGATCAGGGTGACAGTCTTTTGACCATAAATCCCCAACGCCTGTTATCGTCAAAGCCTGCCCTTTTAAATAAATGGATTCTCGTTGATTATGTAAAAGTTTGATTCCCGCCTTGGCGAGCATGGATTCGACTTTTTGAGTATTCATAAAGCCTCCATGAGAACCTGCCCACTCACCTCCATCATGGTTCCCCAAGGAGGCAAAAGTAGGAACGATGCCCGCATATTTCGCCAATAACTTGCTTAGTTGTTCCAGTTCGTCATTGGATTTTTGATCAGTAATAAAATCACCAGTGATCATGCAGGCATCTGGGCTTAGTGAAAAACCTTCCCTTAAGGCAAAATCAATATCTTCGAGAGAAACACTGTTTGAAAAATGAAAATCAGAAAGATGTAATAGTTTAATCGGAGTTTTATTTGTCAGTTTTTTCAGAGATACTTTTTTGCGAGTGACCTCCAACCAATTCGCTTCGAACCGAAGATAAAAAATGGCCGCGAAGAATGCACCTAAACCAAGGGTAAGCTTTTGTAAGAACCCCCGTCGATTGGCATTCGATTTCTTTTTGAGTTTTTTGAGCTGCTCTTTTTGGAAATCTGGGGCTTCTCTCTCCATTATTCTTTTTCAGGCTGTTCGATCCCGCCGACTTCATCCAAGTCTTCTAATTGTTCGATTAGGTTTTTTTGAGCAACGGTTTTCTCCTGACCACTGCGAAAATCCTTGATCTTGATTACGTTCTTGATCCGTTCGTCTTCTCCTAAAATTAAGCCATATCGAGCACCGCTTTTTCCAGCGTCTTTAAATTGTTTTCCAAAGGCTGCATTTTTGAGCGAATAAGAAACTGAAAATCCTGCTTTTCTACAACGAGCAATAATGGGCAATGAACTTGTTCTTTCTTCAGCATCCCCAATTAAAAAGAGATCGGGAGCGAGAATGTAAGTGGGGAGAAGACCTTTGGACTCCAAACAATCGCTCAAGGTCATGTCGCCAATAGCAAAGCCTGCTGCGGGCATGTCTACGCTCCTTGAGAGCTTTTTAATTAGATGGTCGTACCTGCCGCCACCTGCGAGGGCACGTCCATCTCCGCTTGCCTCAAAGGCTTCGTAGACAAATCCAGTGTAGTACGCGAGTCCACGGACAATAGATAAGTCGATTTTGATGTAATCGTCTGCTCCATGTCCCTTCAAATAGTCAAGTAAAGTGGACCATTCCTTGGCTCTATTCTCCCCCTCTTCGCCACATCGGTTTAATCGATCTTTTAACGCATTGAGGGAATCAATTTGTTTAATTAAGTCGATTTCAGCGAGTATTTCTGCCCCTCTGCCGGGAAGGGCTTTTTCAAGAGCCTCTTCGTTCTGTTCAGGTTTCTTTCTTTCGCTTTTATCAATGGCATCAAGAACTGCAGGTCTTTGTTCTTCAGAAACGCCAAGTGCGTTTAGGAATAATACCCATGTGCAACGATCACTTAAGCGAATTTTAAAATCATTTGATCCTAAACCTAAGGTTTCAAAAATCGCGACTAACAGGGCAATTAATTCGGCATCTGCTCCGAGATTAGGTTCCCCTAATAAATCAGCATTAAATTGATAAAAAGAACGGCCCCGTCCTTTTTGTGGTCGTTCATACCTAAAGTGTTCGCCTACATTAAACCACTTGATTGGTTTGGGTAAAGAATTCGCCCGAGACGCAACCATACGGGCGAGGGTAGGTGTGAGTTCTGGCCTAAGAGCTACTCGTCGATCTCCTTTATCTTGGAAGTGAAAAAGTTGACCGACAATTTCTTCACCTGATTTTTCCACATACAAGTCAAGTGGTTCGAGGATGGGGGCATCGTACTCGGAAAAATTAAAAGCGTGGGCAACGGTGCGAAAGACCCGAAAAAGGTGATTGCGTCGAGCACAGTCTTCGGGAGGAAAATCCCGGAAACCGGGCAAAGTTTCAAACATATTAAAGGGGTGAAATTAGGAAGAAGGATCAAGTTTATCCAAATTAAGCTTTTCTAATCCTTCTTTCATTTCCTTCCCTGCTTTGAATTTAACTACCGCACGGCGAGGTATCATCACATCGGTTTCAGGTTTGTTTGGATTTCTACCCACACGGGACTTTCTTACCTGTAGTTCAAATACACCAAATTTACGTAATTCAATGTTTTGTCCATTGGCAAGGGCTTGCTGCATGATATCAAGAGTGCTTTGAACGATATTTCGAACGTCTTCGTGATTGTAATTAGAGTGTTCGTAAATCTTTTGTACGATGTGTCGTTTAGTTAAATTATTGGACATGGTGGGCTGTTTCGGTTTGAAAGACTTTCAATTTAGGGTTAGTTTGCTTAATTCATAGATTCCTGTTACTCAATGACCTGTCAAACCCATTTTAAAAAAAATGACTAAGAAAGATGATGATAATCCTTTAGAGGAAATTCAAAAACAACTTCACGATTTACTTAATAACAAAAATGTTCAGGTCGCATTTGCTCCCTTTATGGAGTCAATGAAAGAGAAAGACAATGCAGGGAAAGAAGAAAAACAAGTCAAAGAAAGTAAACCTCCACCCCCTTCAGATGCTTCTCGGGATGAAAGATTAGATACAATTCGTTCTTTTGATCGAAGACCTAAGGAGATTCGTGATTACCTTGACCGCTTCGTGATAAAGCAGGAACAGGCAAAACGAGTTCTAGCGGTCGCAGTTTGTGATCATTATAATCATGTTCGCCGTTGTTTGGAGAATGAAAAAATGGCTAAGACAGAATATGTGAAGCCCAATGTATTACTCCTCGGTCCGACGGGGGTAGGGAAGACTTTTCTAATGAGAAATGTGGCCAAATTAATAGGTGTGCCTTTCGTCAAAGCAGATGCGACTAAATTTTCTGAAACAGGATATGTCGGTTATGATGTGGAGGATATTGTTCGAGATTTGGTTAAATCTGCGGATGGAGATGTTGAACTTGCAGAATTTGGAATCGTTTATGTGGATGAGATTGATAAGATTGCATCTGAATCCTCACGTACAGGTAAGGATGTTTCTGGAAGAGGGGTGCAAATTAATTTGCTCAAATTAATGGAGGAGACTGAGGTCAATCTTCATGCACCGCAGGATATGATGGGACAGATGAAATCCTTTATGGATATGCAGAAAGGCAATAAGCCCAAAAAGAGCACGGTGAGCACAAGAAATATTTTATTCATTGTAAGCGGTGCATTTGACCAGTTAGGAGAAAATATCCGTAAGCGGCTCGATTTAAATCGAATTGGTTTTGGATCGGCAGAAGAAAATATTTCATCCAATGAGTCTGCTAATCGATTTTTAGCCCAAGCGGAGACGCGTGACTTTATAAATTATGGATTTGAACCCGAATTTATTGGTCGATTACCCGTCCGGGTTGCCTGCGAAGAATTAACTAAAGAAGACCTCGCCGCAATTCTTAGTTCTTCGGAAGGAAATGTTCTGGAACAATATAAGAATGATTTTTCAGGATATGATATCACTTTTAAGATTGGCACTGATGCGATTGAAAAGATTGCCGAAAAAGCGGCTGAAGAAAAAACGGGTGCCCGGGGATTAGTTACCATTCTAGAAAAAACATTTCGGGATTTTAAATTTGAACTTCCTTCCACTGCGATTCGAGACTTTTCTGTCACTGCAAATACCGTGGAAAATCCAGGGGATGAATTGGCCATTTTGCTCGAAGAAAAGAGGGATGAATTGGATGATTCCTTGCTTGAGGATGTTGATCGATACGCTGACCAGTTTAAAAAAGAATGTGGCTTCGTCCTCAAATTTCGTAAAGCGGCGAAGGTAGTAATTGTGAAGGAATCAATCAGTGAAAACCGATCTGTGCGGGCCATTTGCGAAAGGAAATTTTCTGATTTTATTCATGGCTTGGGCATTATCAATCAAAGAACTGGTAAAAAAGAATTTGTAATTGATAAGAAAGTGGTGGACGACCCAGATAAAGAACTGTCTCAATGGGTGGTGGAAAGCTTTGGTAAGAATCAGAACACCTAGCAGGTGAGCAATCCTGACCCGGATGCAGTCCGAGCCACTTTTACCCGGGTTGCTCATCGATACGATATCGCAAATCATTTACTTTCGGGTGGTATTGATTATTATTGGCGTCGGAAATTAGTTCGTTTGGCAAAAAGTGGGCCTTGTTCAAACATTCTCGACCTTGCCACTGGGAGTGGAGATGTTGCCTTTGCCTTACAAAATGGACTTCCATCCACAGTTAAAATCACAGGACTCGATTTTTGTGAACCTATGCTTAAACAGGCTCGCTTGAAGCGTGAAGGACTTGGTTTAGATTCCAAGAAATATGAGTTCATCGAAGGCGATTGCCTGGATCTTCCATTTGCAGATGGAAGCTTTGACCTAGTCACCATATCCTTCGGACTTCGAAACTTGGCTGATCGGGCAAAGGGATTATCCGAGATTTATCGGGTGCTAAAGCCCGAAGGCCGTCTGATCGTTCTTGAATTCACCCAGCCTTATTGGTGGTTCCGTCCCTTTTATTATTTTTACCTTCGACTTCTTTTGCCTTGGTTTGCCCGATTGGTTACGGGCGATCGAGATGCTTATCTTTATTTGGGCACAAGCATTGCGGATTTCCCTAATCGAATTGAATTAAGTAAGGAACTTGAAAAAGTGGGTTTTGAACAAGTGCAGGAACATGCTTTGACCTTTTCCATCGTTGCCTTACACCAAGGCAAAAAAAGCTAATCCCTTATTGCTTTTCCAATAATTTCCTTAGTTTTAAAGGACTGGTCTCGGGTTTTTGGCAGGTTTGATCTACGCAAATGTAAACCGCTGCTTTTCCTTTCACTAATCCATGATTTTTCAAAAAAGGAGCGAATTGTAAAATTTCTGGATTCTCAAGGTGAGTTGGGCGAAATAAAAGAACTTTTGCGGGTAGGAAGTGTTGATTGACTTCAGTAATTAGATTCTTGGTTTCTTCCATTTCTGGCATTCCCACGATCACGATTTCCTTGGCTGGGGCGAGGGCAAAGTCAAGTGCATGGAGTAAGACTTCAGCACCCTGTGGGTTCTTTTCGATAAAGCCAGAAAATGCAGAGAATAAATTTT
>CAWUUU010000217.1:0-7742 GCA_963924995.1 uncultured Opitutales bacterium | reverse complement strand
TGATGGAATTCGAAGTCGCCTGCAGGTAAGTCAATTACTTGAATTAAGCCGGGTAGGGCACGAAGTTTTTCGGATTGATCCAAATAGATTGTATTGGCCCGTTTTTCGAAAAGACTATACTGACCAAGTTTGGCCCGTTCCCCGAATTGAGGATGGGCGAATGATATGGTTTCCCCAACAATGGAATGTACCAATTTGGGAGATTGGGCGCGACCGTTAGCAAATTTTTCGATGGCCCATTTTCGTCTGTTTGGTTTGTTACTCTGAATCCATTCAATCCCACCGAGTAAGCCAAGATCAACTCGTCCGTCCTGATCGGTCTTGAGGGAGTGGGTTAGGGTTTGACGGAATTCAAGGCGTTTAAATTCGAGGGGTATTGAATAATCGGCTAAGGGTTCGCCGTTTTTTCCTTTGACCTCAAGGGAATAGCCTTCTGATGTACGGATTAACTGGGCACATTCAATTTGGTTACCCTGGTCGATACTGTTGACAGCGAGGTCAAATTGATCGCGGACATCTACTTTTTTCGCCGAACTCAGATTTTCGACCTTGGCTTCGAGAAAGGCGTTGATTCGCTGAAGGCGTTCGGGTACTCGAAATTCGTGAATGTATTCCTCGCTCGGGTCGAATTGATCAATCGAAACCTCCAACCGATTGGGTTGGTCATCGTGGTCGGTGGTAACGATGACAAGCTTACATTCTTCAAGAAGTTGTAAAGAAGTCGGGTATCCGTTGAGTCGAAGGGAAGGTCGGATTATAAGAGAGGTTTGTTCTCCGGAGCGTAGGGATTCACGGTCGAGGTGAAAGCCCACCTGTAAATCGTAGGACTCACCGAGATGAGAGAAATTGGCCAAGCTCGCAAAGTCACCGTCTCGCAGGATTACCTTACGTTCTCCAGGTTCGTTGCTAAAGGGGACTAAAATAATGCCTTTCTCGGGTTTGTATTCCTTGCCGTTGAGCCAAAGGGTGGCTTGTTCGCATAATTGGTTACTTTCGTCGAGGATTCGAAATTCATGACCGGCCGGCCCGATTTTTTCCAATAATCGAAGGGCTCCCTTACGAATTAAAGCCCGACTGGAAATTCCATTACCGATGAACTCGACCACATAGACGCCCCGTTTCTTAAGGTCAGGGAAAGAAAAGGTTTTTTGGGAACGGCGGATGGGCGGAAGCTTGCTTTCAATAATCCGATCGCGACTGGCTGAGAGACCATCCAATTCGATTGCAGTACTCACTTCCTTGCCGTTCTTGAGATAATAGTTGAATGCATTGATCTCGAATTCTTTGACAATTAACTTGTCTATATTTTTGGTCCATACTTTGAGGTCGACTTTTTCATTGGGAGTAAAACTTTGAGCATTATCGTGAGCAAACGAGAGGTCGATTCGATCGCGTAAATTCTGAACTTGGCTAGTCGATATCATGGAATACCATCTTTCTGCATCCCCTTTACCTGAGGTCAGTTTGGCCTCCGCGAAGAGGGGTTTGAGGAATTCATCAGTGAGATACTTGGAGAAGGATTGGTAGTTGGCATCGTTGGTGAAGAAATGCAGAAGCATCGAGTTCACCAAACCCTGATCTTGCCCAATTGGGCCATAGCAGCCAAAGGGTCGAAAGTCTTCCCGGAAATTAACGGGACGCGCTCCGGGTTTTTTGAGTTGGCTTTGGCTCCATTCTCGACGGAGGTAGAAAACCGGGCGGGGAAGGGCGAGGTATTCGAGTAGGAGTTCCCGGTGCCATTCCCCAAGAGAACGTTTGTGGGTAAGCAAGTGATAAAGCACATTTGCTTTGAGCGAGTTGAAAGAAGGGGGAAGCGAGCGAACGAAGAGAAGTTGACGGTTAAGCCAAGCGGATTTTTCCACAGGCTCTTCATTCGGGTTGAGGTCGGCGGAAGGGGCGAGTCGAGAAAGGTAGTTTTGAATAAATATATTTGAATTTAAAAGCTTGGGGTCTAATTCAAGAAGTTGATCGAGTTGGGGTTTAGTCAATGCTCGATGAATTTTTAGGGATCCGAATCCACGACTTTGTTTATCTTTTAAGTCTTTATGGATGAGTGCCGGTAAGTTTTTTACGATGGGCAGGTTTAATCGATTAAGGAAATCCCGCAATTTAATAGAATCGAGCTTACTTGGATCGAGTTTCAAAAGTCCGCGATTTTCGACTTCCTGGAGGTTTTTTCGTTTTTTAAGAAAAATTCCAAGATAAGTTTCGTAGGAAATGAGTTTAGGATCAATCTTGGTGGGAAAGGTTGGTTTTCTACCCTCTATTTTTTTGCTATGATTGAATTGTAAGCCGAGTCGTTCTTTTAAATAATCAAAAGTTTTGTTTGGATTTTTATCAAATTGAAGCAGGGCGGCCCGATTTTCAATCTCTCGCACCCGTTGGGTTCGTCCATATCGTTTAATCCAAGTTTTAAGCAACTGTTCAACTTCGCCGTGCTGTCCTTCATTTTGGGCATGGAGGGAGTGGTAGAAGTAATAGTCGCGGGTGCCTGGGATGAGTTCGTCTAACGCGGTTTTTCGCTCATCGGTAATTGAGAACTTTTCAATAAACCCAATCGAGTTGCCTTGGCTTGAAACAAGTTGGAATGGTAGGAGTATAAAAATACTGGCGAGAAAGAGAAATGTAGTTTTCATAATTTTGTCTGGTGAATGAGCGGGGAAAAGTTTTTTGGGTAATCCTGGTGAATACTTAGGATTTGTTCATGGCTTGTAATGACGCACCAATCTTTATTTTCTTAGAAAATTATAGTAATTCCTTTTAATAACCCTCGGTACTCCCGTGATCAGGGGTGCGTGCATGTCCATTTATTTCTCGATAGTTATATTCGTCTAGGATGGCCTGAGTGGAGGAAGTTCCGCAACGTGTTGCACCCAGATTACGAACTTCAATGAGGGTGTCCAAATCGCGAACCCCGCCCGCCGCCTTCACTTGTACTTTTTCGGAACAGGCCGAGCGCATGATTTTTAAATCGTGCATGGTGGCTCCGAGGCATTCAAATCCACCCTCTGTTCTTTTTACATAATCAAATCCAGTTGAGGTCTTTACCCAATCCGCCCCAGCATCTTCACTTACCTCACATAATTTGGCTATCATTTGATCGCCGGTGAGTCCTGCACCACCGTCCTTTAGGTAATCGTTTGAAAAGATAACCTTGACCAGAGCTCCGTGAGAATGTGCCTCCTCGCACACGGCTTTTATGTCGGTGCTTACATAGTGCCAATCTGCACTCATCGCTTTTCCATGGTTGATCACCATGTCCACTTCAACGGCTCCGCCTTGGCAAGCCAGTTTGGTTTCGTATCTTTTGACTTTTTGGGGAACTGTTCCATGGGGGAAGCCGATCACACAGCCGACCTTGACCTCGGAGTCTTTAAGAAGTGATACTGCCTGCTTTACATGAAAAGGTTTAACGCACACAGTTGCGATTTTATATTCATGGGCAAGGGCACAACCGCTTTCCAATTCCTGATCCGATAAGGTGGGATGCAGCAGGGCATGATCAATCATTTGTGCTAGATCATTATAGGTATATTTCATGATGGAAATGTGAGGATTTTACAAATAGGTAAAAATTATCATTATTCTTCCATCCTCCTGTGGCAAGTAACTTGTTTTCACCATTCGCTTGCCAGATGGTTCGGTTCTTTTCAAAGTAGATCTACAATTTTACTCAAATAATTATGTCTCTCTTTCAACAAGCGTTAAAAGTACGCGAATTGGCCCATGCTCCTTATTCCAAATTTAAGGTCGGTGCTGCTATTCGTACGGCTACGGGTAAAATATTTGTCGGTTGTAATGTTGAAAATATCGCCTATCCGGAAGGATCTTGTGCAGAAGCGGGAGCTATTTCTGCGATGATTGCCGGAGGGGAGAAGCAAATCGAGGAAATTATAGTGGTCGCGGATTCCCCAGTTCCGATATCTCCTTGTGGAGGGTGTCGTCAAAAAATTGCTGAGTTTTCCTCCGCGGGCACATCAGTACTTATTGCGGGATTGGATGGCGAGGTCTCTCGTAAAACGATTGGCGAGCTTTTGCCGGATGCCTTCACTATTTCTCATCTTGAGGGGAAATGAATATTCCTTCCACTTTAGCCAAGGCTCGAAACGGGGAAGTTCTTTCCCCCGATGAACTAGTAGACTTTGCCCAGGGCCTCGCTACGGGAGAAGTTTCTGACGCGCAAGCGGGGGCTTTTGCCATGGCGGTCTGCGTTCGTGGACTAAGCGAGCGGGAACGAATCGATCTTACCTTGGCGATGCGCGATAGTGGAGAGGTTCACCAATGGAATCTTCCCGGTCCTATACTCGATAAACATTCTACTGGTGGGATTGGGGATAATATTTCTTTGGTCTTGGCTCCTGCCTTGGCTTGTTGTGGTGCGTTTGTTCCGATGGTTTCTGGACGTGGACTTGGGCATACTGGGGGCACTCTTGACAAGTTGGAAGCGATCCCCGGTTATCGTACGCAATTAGCGACTGAGGAATTTAGCAAAATTGTTTCCGAGGTGGGATGTGCTATAGTGGGAGCGGGCGAGAACTTGGCTCCTGCGGATAAACGACTTTACGCGATTCGTGATATTACTTCCACGGTGGAGAGTGTCGATTTGATCACCGCTTCTATCCTGTCCAAGAAATTAGCGGCTGGTCTGGAGGGACTTGTACTCGATGTGAAGGTGGGGAATGGTGCTTTCATTTGTGATGCTGAAGAAGCTCGAACGCTGGCACGATCCTTAGTCGATGGCGGCAATGGTGCGGGTTGTAAAACCTCAGCTCTCCTGACGGATATGGAACAACCCCTTGCCCGAGCGGCGGGGAATTCTTTGGAAACCCGTAATGCAATTGAACTCCTGACCGGTTCAAAAAATGACACCCGTGTCCGGGAGGTAACTCTCGCCCTGGGTGGCCGACTTTTGTTGATGGGTGGACTCGTTCAAAACATGGAAGAAGGGGAATCGCAAATTATCCAAGTTCTTGAAAATGGAGAAGCGGCTGAATGCTTTGCCCAAATGGTTTCCTCGCTTGGTGGACCTACTGATCTTTTAGAAAATTTCTCAAAGCGTCTTCCCGAAGCTCCTACTCTTATCGATCTAGTTGCTCAGGATGAAGGCTATATCTCTAAGATTGATGTACGAGGGATCGGGCAGGTGGTGATTGAATTGGGAGGGGGGCGTAAACAACAGGATGACATTCTCGATCTTTCTGTGGGCTTGGATCAACTCGCACTGCTAGGAGAATGGGTAGAACCGGGGAGCATACTTGCACGAATTCATGCAAAGAATAAAGAATTTGCAGATTCCGTTTCGGAAAAGCTGCGAACCTGCTTTACTATAAGCCCGACTATACCAGGCCCCATTCCAATCATTGGAGAACTGATTGAATAAAACTGTTTCTGAAGAATGAAAGATCATCTCACCATAATCAAACATCCTCTCATTGAGCATAAGCTCACTCTTATGCGTAGGAAAGACACACCTAGTTCAACCTTCCGACAACTCCTCTGGGAAACTTCGATGTTCCTTGCTTATCGAGTTACTGAGGACCTTCCCTTAGTGGATGTGAATATTGAGACCCCCATCTGCCGAACCCGCGCACCTATTCTAGAAGGCAAAAAACTAGCCCTGATCTCAATCCTACGAGCGGGAAATGGATTACTGGACGGAATGCTCGAAATCATCCCTGCCGCTCGGGTCGGTTTTGTGGGGATGTATCGTGATGAGAAAACTCTCGAACCAACCGAGTACTATTGTAAAGTTCCTGCAGAATTGGGGCAGCGCCTTGTGATCGCGGTCGATCCTATGTTGGCCACGGGTAACTCCTCAGTGGCTGCAATTGATCGTTTAAAAAAAGAAGGAGCCCAAGATATTCGTCTCCTCTGTTTACTTGCTGCCCCTGAGGGAGTGGCTCGGATGAAAGAGGCTCATCCGGATGTGCCCATTTTTACTGCATCACTTGATGAAAAATTAAATGAACAAGGATACATCGTACCTGGACTTGGCGATGCGGGGGACCGGATGTTTGGCACTCAATAACAAGAATTTTAAATCCGATATTTATGCCTACTGATTCAGAAATTGAAATGATCGATGTCGCCCTGATTGGGAGTGGTGTGATGTCAGCCAACCTTGGAGCCTTACTTAAATGTATTGAACCGAATTTAAAAATTGAACTCTTTGAAGTGACTGAAGAATTATCGCAGGAAAGTTCGAATGGATGGAACAATGCCGGAACCGGTCATGCAGGAATTTGTGAACTAAGCTACACTCCAGATCGAGGAAAGGACGGACAGGTTAAGGTAGGTAAGGCGATAGAAATTTTCGAACATTTTGAACAGACTAAGCAATTTTGGGCTTACCTTGTTCGAGAAGGAATGATCGAGAATCCATCGGAGTTTATTAATCCCGTTCCGCATATCAGTTTTGTATATGGCCAGGAACAAGTTGACTTTCTTAAGTCCCGCTTTGAAGGAATGGTTGCCCATCCCTTCTTTTCCAAAATGGAATTCAGTGAGGATCCCGAAAAAATTCGTCAATGGGCACCGCTTTTAATGGAGGGTCGTGAAGGTATACCCATGGCTGCGACAAGGATGCATGCCGGAACTGATGTCAACTTTGGAGATTTATCTCGTAAACTTATTCAATGGTTAGGCAATCAATCGGATTGTTCTTTTTATACCAGCCACCGGGTAGTCGACCTAAACCGATGTTCGCACGGATGGGAACTGACCGTTCGTGATTTGAAGAACGCGACAATCCTACGAAGACAAGCGAAGTTTGTCTTTATCGGTGCGGGTGGGGGATCACTTCCTTTATTACAAAAAGCGGGAGTTCCTGAAATCCGTGGGTATGGTGCATTCCCGATAGGGGGCCAATGGTTGATTTGCGACGAGTCCGAAATCGTAAAAAAGCACGAAGCCAAGGTATATGGGTTATCGCCTGGAGCCGCCCCCACTATGGCAGTTCCTCATTTAGATAGTCGATTTTTAGAAGGTCGAAAGACTCTTTTATTTGGGCCTTACGCCGCTTGGACTACCAAGTTTCTCCACCAGGGGGGGAGCTTTTTAGACCTGACTGGTTCGATCAAAATTCATAATCTGTTCACTTTGATCAAAGTTGGAATAAGTAATATTCCTCTGGTTGGATACCTGGTTCAACAAGGTTTACAGAGTATGGATACGCGAATGAAAGAACTCCGTAATTTTTACCCTTCTGCTCGGGCTCAAGATTGGAAATTGATCGACGCCGGCATTCGTGTACAAGCCATTAAGAAAGAGGACGGCGACGCGGGGATTGTTCACTTTGGAACCGAAGTGGTCACGACTGCGGATAAAAGTATCTCCTCTTTACTAGGAGCTTCCCCCGGAGCCTCAGTCTGTGTAAATATAGTCATGGAAGTCATCCATAAGTGTTTTCCTGCACTCTATCAAAGCAAAGAGGGACAAAAGAAATTAAAGGAAATGATCCCCACATTTGACCTCGACTTGGGTTCGATCAAGGAAGTAGAAGAAATTGCCCAATATCAAAAATGGAACCAATGTGCCGAGGAATCACTTGGGCTTAGAAAGTAGAAACTTGTTGTGAAAAATTTACTAATTAAAAGTGGGTTTACTTCAATGAAAATGGCTTAGTAATCGACTAAACCTTTCGCCGGCAATTTGAATTCTATTAAGCGTAGCGTTATCAATATCCTGTTCAAATTCTTTACTCCCTTTCGTCAATGAGTTGTCATAAGATACTTTGGCCGCGA
>CAWUUU010000216.1:0-3956 GCA_963924995.1 uncultured Opitutales bacterium | reverse complement strand
TTCATTTCCAATATCACCAAGCAACTCAACTGTGAATGGACGGGCCACTAATCGATCGGCTTCCCGGCGGATAATATCAAGGTAATTATCTCGAATCCAAATTGCTGAAAATTCGTTTGGAGTGATAAGTTCACATCCATCTTCATCTAGTCTGCCTACACGAATATTATCAAACCAAACACGAAATGTGTCGGGTGGTATGACTTCTAAAAGATTATCACGGAGGCTACTCCAAAAGGTTTCAGGACTGCTTGTTGTTTGAGACATTAAATTAGGGATATTAAGATTTATTCACAACGATTTGAACACGATAAAAAAGACTTAAACATCTATCAAACACAGAGATGCATGAGGATCTTCGGGAAATAATTGCTGCAGTTGCAGAAAAAATAGAAGAATTACTCAAATCACTGATTCTCAATAGCTTAAGTGCTGATCTTGGTATATTCAAGGGTGGTTTTATGTTTGTTCGTTGCGAAAGGGATTAATATCTTTTGAAGAAAAATCATCGGGACTCCAAGAAAAAAATTCAAAGAAAAGAAGAAACTTTTTCACAAGTTATTAACAATCCCTAGTCCATAAGTTTTTATGCACTTTTAAGTTGCCAAGATTTAACTAAAGACAACTACACCGACCTCATTGATATTTCGTGAGTTAGAACAAATAATTTTAGATTTTTGAATATAAATTTTGTTCATCCGTTCATTTTTTTTAAAAGTTTATCATTAAAATCATTCGCAGAATCATGACCCAATTGTCGAGCCGCTTGAACCATGGCAGCCACCTCGACTAAACGGGCCATGTCTCGACCAGGTCGAAGAGGGATTTCCATATTCGGAATTTGGATACCGAGCAAATCAAAGGTCTTTCGATCTAAACCAGTTCGATCAGGCTCGATCTCGGCTGAATCCTCAAGAAAAGTGACGACTAAATCGATTCTTTTTTCCAATCGAACAAAACGAATCCCAAAAAGTTCCTCCACATTAATTATTCCTATTCCTCGGCATTCCATAAATCCTCGGCACATGTCATCGCAAAAACCTACTGGTGTGTGATCGCTAAGCAGTTTAACTTTAACAATATCATCCGCGACTAAACTGTGCCCCCGTTCAATCAAAGCCAGAGCGGCCTCACTTTTCCCCGCCCCACTATCCCCTCGGATTAAAGTTCCGATTCCTCTTATATCCAATAAGGTACCATGACAACTGGAGCGTGGAGCGAACCTTTCTTCCAGTAGCATGGTCACTTCAGTAGTGAATGCCTTGGATGACAATGAACTGCGAAAGAGTGGTACTCCATATTGTTCTAACACCTCAACCATTTCTGGAGTGGGCGCTAAATTTCGCGAAACAACCACGCAGGGAATCTTTTTCGCGACCATGGTTTCCATTACATTCTTACGCCTTGCCGAAGATTGTTCTCGAAAAAATCCCATTTCCCCTGCTCCAAAAAGCTGAATCCTTTTATTCGCAAAGTATTTAAAATACCCAGTCACCGCTAAAGCAGGTCGATTAACACTTCTTTCTCGGATTTTACTTCTCCCCAAACACTTTTCGGAATTAACCAAGCGTAAACATAATTGCTCGCCATAATCTTTAAAAAATTCACGAACTGCGATGCTTTCAATAATATACTTTGATTCGGCTGGGGAAGAGTATGGAGGGCTCATTTTACAAATTAATATGGTTAAACTTCGAAGTCCTCACCCAAGTACTTTTCACGGGCTTGCGGGTCAGATAATAAAAATTGGGCATCTCCATGGGTCAGTACGCTCCCATCATATAATAAATAGGCCCGATCAACCGCACGGAGAGTTTCGCGAACATTATGATCAGTCAAAAAGATACCGATCCCTTTTTTCTTTAATTCTAAAATAATTTTAGTGACTTCACTCACACTAATCGGATCAACTCCGCTAAAAGGTTCATCGAGTAACAAAAATTGAGGGGACAGGGTAAGGGCTCGCGTAATCTCAAGACGCCGGCGTTCACCCCCGCTTAAAGTGTATGCTTTTTGTTGGGCAAGGTGGCTTAAATTTAATTCCTCAAGCCTTACTTTCACTAAATTATCTTGTTCCGCCTTTGAAAGTGCAAGAGTTTCTGCAATTGCCCGAATATTCTCTTCAACTGTCAACTTACGAAAAACCGAAGGCTCCTGGGGTAAATAAACGAGGCCTTTACGGGCACGCTTGTAAGCAGGCAATTTGGTTAAGTCATGCCCATTTAACAAAACCTTACCCGCTGAAGGCCTTAAAAAACCGGCGACCATTGAGAAAGTGGTGGTTTTACCCGCGCCATTAGGTCCAAGCAGACCGACCACTTCTCCAGCATTTGCTTCTAAATCTACACCACAAACTACCTCTTTGCCTCCAAACTTTTTTCGCAAACCCTCCACTTTTAAAGAAGGTACTTGGACTTCTTTGTTCATTGTTTTTTGGATTTCTTCCTGAACCCGAAATCGGGTAACGGTGGAAGCTCCACTTTTGGACGCCTACCATTTCCTCTTAAAACCCGTGCCTTTCTTTTCCCCTTTTCTAAAATGATACGGTCTCCGCTTGCTTCTCCCCACTCATCATCAACCACCCGTGCCTGTCCATTAAGCAATACGGTTCCCAGCTTTACATCCAATAACATAGTATCACCATAGGAAGTTCTTCCGCCTTGCCTTAATATAACCTTGCCCTTCGCATCCATCCTCGAAATTTTTCCTATTTCGGAGCTTGTTAGATTCGCATCTTTAACAAAAAGTACTTCTATTTTGTCACAGGTTAAGAAAAGGTTATCTCCTTCAATATTTACATTGCCGTCCAGTAAAAAAAGATGCGAATTATTAATAATCGATAAAAACTCAAGGTAATCCGCTTGAGCAATTGTGGGAATGTTGACGATTTCTCCGGTAGTTTGATTACCCTCTTCTTCAAGTGGAATACAAGTTGGTTCATCCTTATTTGAGGGAACCACAAAGAAACCTTCCAATCCCTTGTTAAAGATTACTTTTCCATCACGCTTAAAAATCATTTGGTTTCGTCCACCTTTTACGGAGTTATTCCATTGCCAATCATTTCCCTTTGCACTGAATCCATTACCAATAACATCGAAGAGTCCTGATCCATGAGCCCGCTCCGATTTAAGTAAAAATTCACCTATTTCACTTTTTGCAGTAAGCTCGAGAATCTGATTGGTAAATAGGTATAGTAAAGGATTGGTCGCTAAGAAAGTTTCCTTGTCCATGGTCTTTACTTCGGATGCATGGAGCTCCCAAGATAAATGCCCATCCTCGTTAAATCGAGGAATCGTCAAATTCTGAACAGTAGAAAGTTCATCTTTCCCACTTAAAGCAAAGTCAGGATTTAGAAAAATCAATAATCCGAACCACAATGTAAAAAATTTAATTGCGATGTACTTCACCCAAAAAAGCACTTGTATTTGCAGCTACTAAAAAACAACCTACTTTTCTCCTTTCGGGGAATTTCCTCTACCTGTTTTCACATCGGTCAGGGGGACGAATTTGAGAACTGTTCCGTTAATACAATATCTTTTATCGGTCGGTGTATCAAAACCCTCTCCCGTAAAGACATGGCCCAAGTGGCCACCGCAGGAGGCACAAACCACTTCAGTTCTTGGGTAACCCAAATGGTAATCCACTTTGGTTTTTACATTTTTTGCTTTGGATGGATCATAAAAAGAGGGCCAGCCACAATGAGAATCAAATTTTTCCTTCGAGGAAAATAACTCTAAGTTACACCCCGCACAATAATAAGTACCTGCCCCTTGATTTTTAAATTCCAAGTATACTTTTCCGTTGGCACGTTCAGTTCCTGCCTCTCTTAAAATTCTGTATTGTTCGGGAGATAAAATCTTTTTCCATTCTTCTTTAGTTCGCTCTACACCTGTCTTTTTGATTTTTTCAACTTGAGATGATTTTGGGGAACTATCTAATGCCAATAATCCGGAAAA
>CAWUUU010000215.1:0-6575 GCA_963924995.1 uncultured Opitutales bacterium | reverse complement strand
ACGGATATGCACATCAACGGTTCTAGTTTCCACATCCGCGTCAAATTTCCAAACACCTAGTAGTAGATTATCTCTAGTTTGTACCCGACCGCGTCGTTTAAGAAAGTAATGGAGTAGTTTAAACTCTGTAAGGGTAAAATCGATTTTTTCTCCGGATACCGAAATGCTATGGTCTTCTTCATCGAGGAGAAGATTTCCGAACATTATCCGACTTTGGTTTTCATCTTTTTGGTCGGCGGTTCTTTTAAGAATCGAGCGAATCCGTAAAACGAGTTCCTGCGAGTCAAAAGGTTTGCCTAAATAATCATCGGCCCCTTGCTCTAGCCCTTTGATTCTATGCTCTAAGTCTGTCTTCGCTGTAAGCATGATCACCGGAGTTTTTTGGAGAAGATTATCAGCCCGAATCATCCGTAAAAGCTGAAAGCCATCAAGGTCAGGCATCATGACATCCAAAATAATAAGATCAGGGCTGAAGTCTCTTGCATTACCTAGAGCTTCATAAGGATTGTTCGAAAATTTCACTTTGAACCCTTCCTTTCCCAGTTGGTAGTGTAAAAGATCAGTGAGATCTTGTTCGTCGTCGACGACGAATATACGGATTTGTGAGGTCATAAATGGAATTCCCATTCCATTGCCCACCTTCAAAATAGCAAGATTGATTTCCACCGAAAAGCAATTCCTGTTTCAGTTAACTCAGAAATAAAACCATTAACCTTATAAAAAACTAAATCTTATACGACTTTGAAATTTAGTTGAAAATGTGTTCCCTATCGCAACTTAGTTTTATTGAATTTGAGATTTTGAAGACGAGAATTTATCTAGAAATTCATAACTTGTTAATCATAGGTAGACTTAGTGGTAAGAAAAATAAATTATAAATGGGGCGTAATTCCATGCAGACTAAAATAAAATCGCTCAATGGAAGTGCTTTAATCACGAATAAAAGTGCCAATTGGAGTTTTCCGAAAAACAGGGACCTCAAAAAAATGCATTCCCTTAAGTGTTTGAGGAAGCAGGTGTAGTCGGAACACTCAATAATAACCCCTTTTTATGTGTTCGGAAAAATGTTTGTTTGAACTTATACCTTATGCATGTGAGAAAACTATTTTCCAATTGGTCGGAAGAAAAAAGAAGAACAAGAAAATGGGTATCCATAAGCAAAGCCAGTAAAATTGTTAACCACAAAGAAATCGGTAAAACACTCAAAAATTTCCAAACCGAATAAATCCGCTACCTTTCATTTTAAACCCAATTGTAGGCAAACATTGAAAAAATTTATTTTGCCTACAGATGATATTCTTCGAATAAAAAGATGAAACCATTTGAACCAAATCAAATCAAAACTTTTCGTACACCCAAATATACCGGGGTTACCTTATCCCTACTCTCGATTTTTGTTTTAGCCTCTATGATTGCTGTTTGGAATCAAATGCATTCAAATTCTGAATCCAAAGATATTATTCTGTCCATAATTTGCGAGAATTCACTCCAAATTCCTGTAAATGAATCTATTAACCAATTTAAAAAGGAATTAAACACTCCAATAAAAGTAGATTATTATAGCAAAGTCGAATTACATGAAGAATTGAATTCGATACCTAAACTAAAAGCGGCAAAATACGACCTTCTGATTTCCTCCAACAGCGACCTCCATAATCAATTTTTTCCAAAAGGGTTAATTAATGAATCCATTGCTATAGCAAATTACTCCCTCGTTTTTGCAACTCGACAGGATTCGAAACTAAAAGTCGAAAATTGGCCGGATCTGTTAGATCAACATATTACCTTTGGGCACTGTGATCAAAATACAAAATCAGGTAAGGAATTACATAGAATCCTCGAATTATTTAAAGGGAGTCTAAGCAATTCGAATAATAAAATATTTAAGTCTACAGAAGAACTGACAAATGAACTTATGAGTTCAAGTGAATTAGATGGTATACTCATTTGGTACAGTACTGCTCGAAAACTTGGATTAAAAATTTACCCAATTGAAGAATTTGAATTAAATTCCATTACAGTAACTGCTAAAGTAATTTCATCCTCAAAGCTGGCGTCCAAAAGCTTAATGTTTGCCCGCTTTCTAGCTGCCCCGACAAGAGGGCAGTTTTATTTAGCGAATAATCATTTAATAGGAGTAGATGGAGATATTTGGAGCAAAAAACCAGTTATCACGATTTATTCTGAACCTGATTATGAAAATTTATTAATCGACCCGGTACAACACTTTGAAGAAAGGGAAGGAGCTAAAATCAATTTATTGTTTCCTCGCATTGAAAAACTTATCTTTACCATTTCATCCATCACTCAAAGTAATGCTCAAAATTTATTGCCTGACCTATTGCTGGTCTCCAAATCAACCGCTGAAAAAATTCCGAGCAATTATACTTTAATCAATTCAAAAAATTCTTTCTCTGAGGGAATTTTCTTTCTTCATCAAAAATCTAAATACCGATCGCTATCTCAAAGGCTCATAAATTATAAAAGGTCGAAAAAATGAAAGTACTACTATGCCCTATGGTGTTTGCTGTTTTATTAACTAGGGCTTTCATTAAGTGTTTGTGAAATTCTATTTTCCATTACCGCTCCTTTGCTTTGTAAGCTTTCTTTTTTTGCACGCAGATATAGTTTCTGATAAAGAGTGGGATTCAAAGACTCCAGGAAATCCCGCCGAACTCCTTGCCATTCAAAATCGATTGCAAGAACTTTTGCCTGACGTAAAAAAAGGATTGGTTGCAATTGAAGCATCTGACGGTGCAGGCAGTGGAGTGATTGTCTCGGAGGATGGGCTTATTTTAACTGCAGCCCATGTAATTGGAGAAACGGGGAAAAAAATGCATGTCCGTCTCCCCAACGGGAAGAGAGTACCCGCAATAAGTCTTGGCGGGTCAGAAATTTCTGATGCAGGAATGCTTAAAATCACCCAAAAGGGGAAATGGCCTTATGTAAAGATTGCTAGTAAAGGTCAGTCGAACATAGGAGACTGGTGTTTTGCCATTGGGCACCCTGGCGGATTTGACAAAAAGCGAGGCATTGTGGTTAGGCTAGGCAGGGTAATTGGCAAAACGGAGGAAACATTACAGTCTGACAGTCGCCTACTTGGTGGAGACTCGGGAGGTCCTTTGTTTGATTTTAATGGAAAAATTATCGCCATACACAGCCGAATTTCACATGAATCTGATCAGAATTTTCATGTTCCAATCGAATGTTTTCATATTAATTGGGACTTTTATCAAAAGGGCGAACTACTGACCTTTGATAATCTTGAAAACCAAGGTTTTTTAGGAGTTGCGTGCGAAACAACAGAGGCGGGTCTTAAAATTTTAAATGTAGTTGATGGAAGTTCTGCTCAAAAAATAGGTCTCCAAAAAAACGATCTTTTATTTTCTCTAGATGGAGAAAAATTAGATTCTCGAGAAGAGTTAACGATTTTAATTTCAGCAAAAAAACCGAACGATTCAATCACCCTAGAATACCACCGTGACAATACTCAACTCTCAGTCCAAGTTGTTTTGGGTACGAGGCCACAGGAATAAGTCGATCGATCATGAAGTATTTCATAATTCTCGCTCTTCTTGTCAGTTTTCTCCTTCGTGTAAATGCGAACGAAGAGTTCAATAGTACAGGATTGCTACATACTAAAAATCGACTGAATGGTAGTTCAATTCAAGATGCTTTTGGTAACACAAAAGAAATAGCACTAAAAACTACTGTTCGATTACTTAGAAATAATAAATTAATTGCACTGGGAGGAATTGTTCACCCAAGTGGTTATGTTTTAACAAAAGCAAGTTCCTGCGTTGGAGCCCGAGAAGCTGTAACTTTTGATGGAGAAAAATATTCCCTTAAGATTAAAAAAAGATTCGAAGAAACTGACCTTGCAATATACAAACTTATTTCCGAGAAGGACTCATTCCATGTGGTGGATTGGGAACTTGAAAATAATACCACAGAAGGAAGTTGGGTATTAGCGGCACATCCTTCTCTTGAAGAAATTCGGATTGGAGTAGCAAGTGGAAACTCAAGGGAAATTGGTCGAGAGGGAGGAGTGATGGGGGTTCTTCTCACGGGAGATAAAACAAAAATTGGTGGTGTAAAAGTGTCTGAAATTGTTCCTCAGGCGGCGGCTTATAGAGCAGGATTACTTGAAGGAGATATTATTACACATGTCGATGAAAGGAGGGTTAAAAATCAAGATACCCTCATAAAAATTGTTGGTAAGAAAGATCCTGGGGATGTCGTTCGGATAAATGTAAGTCGAGAAGGAGAACCAAAAAAATTCGTCATCACACTGGGGCACAGGTCGGTTACTTTTGATTTGTTTAATAGAAATTTACAAATGAGCGGCCCAGTTTCTAAGAGAAAAGATAATTTTCAAATGATTCTACAACATGACCTTCCACTCGGTAAGGAAGCAATGGGAGGTCCACTATTTAATTTAAATGGAAAATGCATAGGGTTTAATATTGCCCGAGTTGATCGCGTCACGACTTATGCATTGCCCTCATACCTCCCCCAGCATGTTATAGCCTTCTTTTTAAAGTCAATTCCAGACTAGCAATATCACAAAACAGGAAAACCTATTACCATACGAAACCCGATTTCTGATCCACGGTACGATGGTTCATAGCTTGCACGGCTCGCTGATCGACATTGGAATGCTGGCCGATAGAAACTACCGCCCCGCAACACTCGCCTACTTCCATTAAATGGTCCAAGGGGATTAACTAGAATCGTACCTGTTAGGTATGTGCCATAAAAATCATGGCACCATTCCATCACATTTCCATGCATGTCATGGATACCCCAAGCATTTGAAGGGTATTTAGGATTATCGGGATTGATTGGAGCCACTTTCTTTCGATTGATCAGCATGGCTTGACCACCGAGAACAAATTCTGGCCGGGAACCATTAATGCAGGCATTGACACCAGATAAACGCTCTCCGCTCCCCAAACCGCAAAAACCCTCAGTCCCGGCACGGCATACATATTCCCATTCTGCCTCAGTAGGTAATCTAAAAAACATTCCTTTTGGTAAATTGCCTTCACTATGTGCGTAAGTGGAACTCTTCCAGCAAAATGCAGTTGCCTGAGAATAGGAAACACGAGTAACAGGATTTTTTTGCCCAATTCGACCGATCGGTCGGATTTTTTTTTGATCTAGAAATCCTAAAATTTTATTAAGTCCTGAAAATCTTTCGTTATCTATTGGGTAACTTCTGCGTTCATTACCTCCGATTTCCCAATTTCCTGTTGTACCAGAATTAGGAAAGGATTCCTCAAAAAAAAACCTTTTAGTCGCTTTTGCTTTCGAGTCATCCTCTTGGTTCTCGTACTCTCGAATCGTATAATTTCCATCGTCGAAATTACCAGTTAAACAAAGTTTTTTAAGAATGTTTGTTTTTAAATTAAATACCAAATTCCCGCGCATTAAAAAATTGGGCAAATTTTTATTCCATTCCAAATTTGTAACCTCAAATTTGCTAATCCAAAATGGTTTCGTTATCCGTACTCTATGCTGGGTTTCGTCATCACTTCTTCCATATTCATTTTGGGGGCTTCCCATGGAAAACTCTCCCGGGTGAATCATAACGAAATCTTTAAATTTACTTAATTTTTCTAATTCATGGGCACTAAGTTTAACAGAGGCTTCTGGAGAAAAAGGCAAATAAGGAGCTGCATCTATTCTATTTAAATCTTCAGATTCTGAACAGCCAGTCAATGCAATATAAAATATCAGAAATATTTTTTTTATTTCTATCATTTGCATTCTAGTTAACCCTCAGCGGCCGTTTGATTCATTGGGAGTTTTATAAAAAAAGTGGTTCCTTGGCCTTCTTGCGTATCAAACCAAATTTGGCCCGAATGGGATTTTACAATTACATTATGAGCAATGGCCAAACCCTGACCTGTACCGACTCCAACTTCTTTGGTTGTAAAAAAAGGTTCAAATATACGGGTTTGAACTTTTTGCGGTATACCTCCTCCATTATCGTTAATAGAAATAACCACACAGGCAGCTTCAGCATAATGCTTAGTTGATACTTTTAAGTTACCTTTTTTGCCATCTTGAAAACGATCTCGGATAGCATGTGCTCCATTTACTACCAAGTTCAAAACAACCTGATTAATTTCACCAATATTGCAGGGCACAAAGGGAAGATCGTCATCCAGTTCTAATTGTAGTTCTGCATGGTATTTCCACTCATTGGTCGCAACTACAATAGTTGATTGAATTGCTTGATTTAAATCACTTGGTTTTTTTGCTGATTCTGCATCTTTGTACGCAAAATTCTTCATAGACTTAACAATCGTTGTGATTCGACTTATCCCTTCCTTTGCCTGATCGACTGCCTCAGGAGCATTTTCAGCAAGAAATTGAAGCTCCTTTACATCGGGTGCATCTGGATCTCCTCTTAATTTCGCAATAAATCCAGCGACGGCGTCTTTTAAAAATAAAATATTATCATTAGCAAACTGAGACGGTGAATTAATTTCATGAGCAATGCCCGAAGCCAATTGACCGACTGCTTCCATCTTTTGTGCATGAATCAATTGGGTTTCCAGTTCTTT
>CAWUUU010000214.1:0-11018 GCA_963924995.1 uncultured Opitutales bacterium | reverse complement strand
TGCTTGACAAGTATTATCCAATGCAACAATTAATCCGCGATAGTCATACTTTAGGTGTTCTACAACCTGTCCGGGTTCAAACTTGGGCGAATTTGGAAGTTCAGAATAACCGTCGTTAAGGTTTATCATGCTTGATTGTTATTTATAGTTCATCAATTTCAAATTCCTTTTAAATTTTTACTAATCTGCATCGATGAAGTTTGATCGTTTAAATATAGATATAATTACATAAAAAAGGGTCACCCTCGAAAGGGTGACCCTAGAAACTATTTAAAGTGCTTGAACTTAGAAAGTGAAAGTAAGTTCAACTGCAAGTAAGTCTTCATCTGATGCACCGTAGTCAACATCACTGTATTCAACGATTACACCAAGACTATCAGTAATACTGTAGTTAGGAGCGATTGTGATTTTGTCATAATCAATAGCACCTGCTGAATCTTCGTTACTGCTTACACGGGCAGCAATACCAAATTTGTCAGAAACATCATAGTCAGCAAGAATCATGTAAGCATCGCGATCGCGAGTTTCATTACTAATTTCACTGTACTCAGCTGCAAGGAACAATTTACCAACTGTTGTTGATACATGAATGTTTAAAACATCATTCTCGTTAGCACTAACTTCTGCGTTATCGAAATAGTAACCAAGGCCTAGAGTAAGGTTATCAAAACCTGTATAAATAATGGACAACTCAAGATCAATGTCGTCATCATTTAAATCCATTTGTTGGATAGTCTTATTAACAAATGCACCACTGATTGAGAAAAGTTCAGTAGCATATCCAATAGAAACACCATCAAATGTTTGAGCATCGACATTACCAAAGTTAAAGTCGTTAGTTTTAGAGGGGTTTGAATCGCCATATGCTCTACTGAATGTATATAATCCGGATGGATCTTCTCGTTCAAAGCCTAATGCCGAACCAAAACGACCAAAAGTAAAGTTAACACCATTTTCGAGACTGTAGGAAAAATGTGCTTGTTCAATGTCGAAACTGTTATCTTCTCTATCATTATTATCGACATGTATTTCACCAGAAACATTTGCGACATTAAAGAGGAAATCGATTTCTACTTCGTCAAGACCGAGAGATTGGTCTTCCTTAGAAGCAGTTGCGGTATCCGATTCATTATTTTGGTAAGAACCATCAATAAAACCAGTTATTGAAAGATTATCGTTAATATCGATAGCAGAAGCGGATCCCACCAGACCGAAAGCAACAATTGTAGCTAATATTTTATTTTTCATATTTGTTTTGTTTAGTTTGTTAGTTTGTTTGTTTTTTGTTTAGGCGAACCTAAATTTCAATCCCGAAAGAAAGAATATTCCATAATGATCATTAACTCAAATATGTCAATCCAAAGTTTACTGATAATATTAGCCTCTGGTAATCGTATATGATTTTACTATGAAATTAAAATTCTATTAAAAGGGACTTTTAAAAGATATAACTTTATCACGAAAGAAATTTACAATTCCCGTTTCCTCTTCACCATCTGCATTCAAGTCACCTATATAATGATAAACCCTTTCAATTCTCGGATTGAGAGAAGTTTTAATCTTCGTTGGGTTGCCCAATAATTTTCTTATTTTAAATGAGGTTAAATTATTTTTGACACTCTCCCAAGTTTCTTTATCAGTCCATGGCCCTTTTGCTTTCACATCTTCAGATTTTAATTGCAACCTAAGATTTGTGATAAAAGATTTGTTCTCCTTCGTATTTTCGGAAAATAAATTTTTTCTTTCCGAAGCAGTTTGTGCTCCCACCCCTTTTGGGGTAACAATATTCAAATTTTCCTGTGTTACAGCATTTTCTAATTTACTCATTCTTTTTTCCAATATTTCGATTCTTTGGATAAGTTCAGCATTGGGTGCAGCAGATTGTCCTAACAGGCAAGATGATAAAAATAAGGTAAAAGTAATATTAAGTTTCATGATTTGATTAAGAGAGTAATTTTATTTTGCCGAGTTAATTTGTGCACGGATGGAAATGTTAAAAAAGAGATAATCTTTGAGGTAAGTACTTACAATAAATTTTCAAAAAAATAAATTACTAAAATTATTGTTTTGCCGTTTTTTTATACGGGATGTCTTATTATTTGGAGAGCGTACGAATAGCTAAATCCTTGAGAATGTTTGGTTGATCATCTTTTGGTTGGGATAGGAGTTTTTCAAATGCTCCGATTAAGTCGGCTTGTAGATCAATTAATCGACGGGTGTTGAATTTTTGGGTCAGGGGGAGCAGGCGTCCTAAAAACCAAGGGTTTTGAGAAAAGAGGTTAAGCGTAGTCTTATCTCCCGAACCGGAAAAGTGGTGGGCATGTTTTTGTGCAATTCTTTCGAGTTGATCTTTTCCTATTCGACCATTGGGGTCAATTTCGCCTCCGTCGACCAGCACTCGGAGTTGGATGAGTAGACGATTTCGGTTTTGTAAATTGCTCAGGAGTGGGCGGGCGTCTTTGGCATGGAAAAAATGTCGTTCAATTGCTTCCAGTGTCCATTTCAAATTTCCCGAAAAGAATGCCTCGGTGGCTTCAAAAAAATCTCCTTCTCCAAAATCGGGAACGAGGGACAAGATTAATTCTTCGGTGATTGCACCACCTTCCTCTCCTAGGTAAGAAGCCAGTTTTTTTGTCTCCTCGACCCCAAGGCGGGAATGAGCACCAATCTTGCCCGCAAGGAATTCGAGGGCACCGCTGGCAAAAGTGACTCCACAAGCTTGTGCGGTTTCCTGAACCAGGCGGCGAAAAGCGACATCTTCCTTTTCCTGCTTGGCGACATCTTCATAAGTGGCATTTTTTTGTAACCATTTTACAAAGTTGTGACCCCGATGGACGGGGCAGGCAGATAAAATAACTTTGGTTTCTCCCAAGTTTCCAAGAAAAGGCTTCATCGCATCGAGTGCATTTTTAGATCCCTGGGCCGCACCGACTTTGGTTTGATTAAGAAAATTCGCCTCGTTAATCCAGATCAATTTACCACCACCAAAAAGGGAGAGTGTTTGCCCTGAAACTCGGGCCTCATTTAGAATTCGTTCCACATCCTCGACCCGATCTGCCCGTCCGTCAATTTGTTCACGAGAGAGATCGTCGGGAAATTGATCGACATGCTCGTCAAAAATTTGTTTGGCTCGTTGACGAACGAGAAAATCATCGTCCCCCAGGACAACAAAAAATGAGTCGTTTGCCATTAACTTGTTAGGAAATTAGTGAGACGGAAAAGTCTTGGCCAAGTTAAATATTAAAGTTTCCTGACTCAGCCGCGGCAAACACTTCTTCTAGTTTATACTTGCGAAGTTTTCTTCTCATCCAATCCAATGCGGCAGTGGCGGCTCGTCTACGATTGGACGCTCGGTCACCACGAAGGTGTATTTTCTTGGCCCATACGCCAACCGGTGAGGAATATCCTAAATAAATTGAACCTACGGGGAGAACTTGAGTACCGCCAGTGGGCCCGGCAAAACCAGTTACACTGAGTCCATAATCTGACCCATATTTTTCACAGGCACCCGTGGCCATGGCAATCGCGACTTCCTCACTGACTGCACCATGTTGTTCGATCATACTTTCGGGTACGTCAAGAATTTGTACTTTTGCATCGTTATGGTAGCAAACCGCTCCTCCATGAAAGACTTTAGAAATCCCGGGGATCTCAGTAAAGGAGGAAGAAAGTAATCCACCGGTACAGGATTCCGCCACGGCAAGAGTTTTGTCTAAATTGCGAAGTTCGCGGAAGATCACTTCGGCGATAGTACGATCGCCCAAGCAAACAAAATCTTCGCCCAGTGCATCACGACAAGCATCGGCCAGGTTATTTAAAGCCTGTTCGTCAAGAATATCAGAGTCGAGTGAACTTAAACGAATATCAACCATGCCGGCATGTGCACAGTACCCGACGAGCAGTTTATCTTTACCTTTAAATAAATGCTCCACTTTTTCGGCAACGGTGGATTCCCCAAGTCCCGCGGTACGAATTTGTATGTAACAATCTATCTCCGGAAAAATGCCCTCTTTTTGAAGGCGTGGAATTACTTGTTCCTCAAACATCGGATGCATTTCACGAGCGGGTCCGGGTAGCATCACGAGGATTTTATTATCTTTTTTAAGCCAAAGTCCGGGAGCTGTACCGTAGGGATTTTTAAGAATTTCTGAGTTCCCCGGTCGGTAGCATTGCCTAAGGTTAATCTCGGGCATCGGCCGGGCAAGTTGGCTAAATCTTTCTTTTAATGAGATTTCAATCGATGGATCGAAGACTAATTCCTCGCCAAGTGCTTGGGCAATATTTTCCCGGGTAATATCATCCGTAGTGGGGCCGAGGCCGCCAGTAGTGATGACTAAGTCGGAACGTTTCCATGCCTCAGAGAAAAAAAGACGAATATCTTCGGGGTTATCCCTAATGACTAGGTTGGCAGAAGGTTCAAGCCCGTGATGTGCGAGTTGATTGCCTAGGTAGGTCAGGTGGGTATTTTCACGAATACCCAGGAGAAGTTCATCGCCGAGGGTAATTGTCTCGACGCGTATGTTCGAACTCATAGTAAATTGTGTTTAGGATCAGGGGTTATAATTTGTATTCTTGCCAACTACTAAAATACTCAAGATTGATTAGATTGCCAATGCAAAATCAGAAACCCGAAATCCGCAAGTACATCCGAGCCCTTCCACAGGGCTCTGGGGTTTATTTAATGAAGGATCGATTGGGGCATGTAATCTATGTGGGAAAGGCGAAGAATTTAAAGAGACGAGTGAGTAGTTATTTCCAAGGATCGCGTCGATTTATCAGAGCCCAGCCTAAAATTGCCGCCATGGTTGAGATGGTTTGTGAAATATCGATTCATGAAACAAAAAATGAAACCGAGGCTCTTTTATTAGAAGGAAAGTTGATCAAGGAATATAAACCGCGTTACAATACTGATTTTACAGATGATAAGCAATTTCTGCTCGTCCAAGTTGATTTACAAAATGAACTTCCTCGATTTCGGCTTTGCCGGAATAAAAAAGAAGACGGTTCACATTATTATGGCCCATTTGCACAGGCGGGCTTTTTACGATCTACGCTTTCAGAAATGCGAAAGAAATTTGGGATTCTTCTCTCCGATGCGAATCCCATCAAATTAGAAGATGGCCGATTTCGACTGTATGATGATGCAAGAGCGGAGATTTTTGCTGGCCACAATGAAACCACTAAAGATAAGTATCGAGAACGTGTGGAGGAAGCCTGTTCTTTTTTAGAGGGAAAGGCAAAAAGTTGGTTGGCCGAATTAAGGGAAAAAATGCAAAAGCATGCCGAGTCGATGCAATTTGAACGAGCGGCCGAATTTCGGGACTTGGCGGATGCACTTTCCAAGACAATTAAAAAAACTCGAAGATTTACCAAGCAATGGCCCAAGGAGGAAGATTTAAATTGGAATGGATTGGAGCGATTGCGAGAGGTTTTACAATTGGACCGTCCACCAGCTGTGATTGAATGCTTTGATATTTCCCATGTCTCTGGTACTTTCGTGGTTGCTTCAATGGTCAGGTTTGTTTCGGGCAAATCAGATAGGCGATCCTATCGGCGGTATAAAATAAAAAGCTTTGAAGGGAATGATGATTTTCGATCGATGGAGGAGGTGGTTGGGCGTCGATATGGTCGACTGTTTGAAAAAGGTCAGGAATTCCCCGATTTAATTGTAATTGACGGAGGGGTGGGGCAGGTGAGTTCAGCTATGAAAGCATTTAATATTTTAGAAATCTCAGCGCCTGCCTTAATCGGATTAGCGAAGCGAGAGGAAACGATTGTTTTTCCTGATGACAGGGAGGAGATTATTCTGGATCCACGCGATCAAGGGCTTCGCTTATTACAACAGGTGAGGGATGAAGCTCATCGTTTTGCAAATCAATTCAACGCGGATTTAAGGAGCAAACGAATTAAGGAATCAATCTTGGACGATTTTAAAGGGCTGGGCAAGGTACGTCGGGAAGCATTGCTTAATCACTTTGGGTCATTAGATAAACTGCGCAAGGCCAGCCCGCAGAAGTTGCGTGAATTGAATGGAATTGGACCCAAGCTGGCTGAGAGCCTTTACCAATTTTTACAGGTCAAAAAATAACGGGTTTAGTTTTGAGACTCCGAGAAAAAATTAGATTGTATTTATAAGTAATCCCTTGATCCGCTTTGCTTAGAAATCTATTAATTTTTACTGAAGCTTATGAATATGCATTTATACCGAACGACTGCTGGATTTTTGATTAGATATGAAGAAGAGTTCAGAAAACTTTCATTGAGCCTTGATTGGGACGCATTGATTAACCGAGATGATTTATGGCATTTCTTGGAGACGGAGTGGAATACTGCTCAGCCTGCTTCAGAAACTACTTCTTCTTTGGAAGAGAAAATTCTTGCCCCGATTGGAAATCAAGAAGTATGGGCGGCTGGAGTTACCTATTATTCAAGTCGATTAGCCAGAATGGAAGAATCGAAAGATTCGGGCGGTGGAGATTTCTACAGTCGGGTGTACCGGGCCGAGCGTCCGGAAATTTTCTTTAAAGCTACGCCCGCTCGAGTGGTTGGGCATAAAGAACCCTTTCGGATTCGCAAAGATTCTGATTGGGATGTACCCGAGCCAGAATTGACATTATTTGCCACGAACTCGGGTAAGATTGTGGGGTATACCATTGGGAATGATGTTTCCTCGAGGAGTATTGAGGGAGAAAATCCATTGTATTTACCTCAGGCAAAAACTTTTGATAAATGTGCCTGCCTGGGGCCTTGTTTGTATGTTCCACAACAACCACTTTCAATGGAATCAAAAGTATCCATTGAAATTAATCGTGACGGGAATGAAGTTTTTTCTGGTCAGACCACCCTTTCACAGATGAAAAGAACTCCAGAAGAGTTAATCGGGTTTCTTTTTCGAGAGACAAGTTTTCAAAACGGGGTATTTTTAATGACTGGCACCGGTATCGTGCCGAGTAATGAATTTACCTTACAATCTGGCGATGTGGTTTCGATTTCGATTGATTTTATTGGCACCTTAGTAAATTCCGTGGAGTAGTTAAATTTATTTAAACAAACTTTTATTATGATCGAAACTTCATTAATTGGCTCTTCTCGAGGAGAACAGACAGGTTCAACTTTTCGTGCGGTGAACCCTAAAACTGGGACAAACTCGGAGACTGAATATTCCCATTCGACAGAAGGAGAGGTCCAGCGTTCCTGCGAACTTGCTCAGTTGGCCACTCAGTCCATGGCCGCGCTTTCTGCGAAGGATAAAGCAGATTTCCTTCGGTTAGTTGCAGATCGAATCGATGGAGCAGTCGATCAAATTGTTTCCGTTATGACCGCGGAAACTGGTCTTCCTGAAGCCCGAGTTCGAGGAGAGACGGGTCGTACAAGCGGGCAGTTGCGAATGTTTGCAGGGTTGGTTGAGGAAGGCTCGTGGGTAGACGCCCGAATTGATCGAGCCATACCCGAACGTCAACCTATTCCCAAGCCTGATTTGCGAGCGATGCTTCGTCCCGTAGGACCAGTCGCGGTCTTTTGTGCGAGTAATTTCCCACTCGCTTTTTCGGTTGCAGGTGGAGATACCGCGTCCGCTTGGGCAGCTGGTTGCCCAGTGATTGTGAAGGCACACCATGCTCATCCGGGCACTGCTTTATTGGTGGGGCAACTGATTGTACAGGCAGTAAAGGAAAGTGGATTGCCCGAAGGTGCATTTTCACTTCTATTTGGGGAGGGTAGAACGATTGGCCAAGCATTGGTAAAGAATTCTTTGATCAAAGCGGTTGGTTTTACAGGATCTCGATCAGGCGGTCGTGCCCTTTTTGATCTGGCCTCACAAAGAAAAGAGCCAATTCCGGTCTTCGCGGAGATGAGTAGTATAAACCCGATTTTCCTACTTCCTGAGTTAACGGAGGAAAAAATGGAGGAAATCGCGGAAGGATTATACACTTCAGCTACGCTAGGGGTGGGTCAATTTTGTACTAACCCAGGAATCGTATTTTATCCAGACAACAAAGAGGGGGCGATTTTTCGGAATGCATATGTAGAAAAAATGAAATTATTTACTGCCTCTTCAATGCTCCATCGCGGAATCCAAGAATCGTATGATTTGGAAATTCAAGAAATTGCCAAGCAGGAGGGTGTTGAGGAACTTTTGCGAAGCGATGCACCAGTTGGGGGCGGAGGTTGTGATGTAGGAACCTGTGTTTTAAGCACAACTCTTGATAGCTTTTTAAATAATTCAAAACTTGCTAGTGAAATCTTTGGACCTGCGACCTTACTTGTTTCTTATGAAATTAAGGACGATTTATTAAAAGTGGCCAATGGATTAGAAGGTCAATTAACTGCAAGTTTATTCGGTCGTGAAGAAAATTTATCTGAATATGAACACCTGCTCGATATTTTGGAGACTAAGGTAGGTCGATTACTTTTTAATCAATTTCCTACAGGAGTCGAAGTATGCGAATCAATGGTCCATGGTGGTCCTTATCCTGCGACTACAGATAGTCGGACGACATCAGTGGGAACGGGGGCAATTTTACGCTTTGCGCGTCCCGTTTGCTACCAGGGTTTTCCTGATGACTTTCTTCCGATTGAATTACGTGATGGAAATTTAAACAAAATCTCCAGGAGAGAAAAGTGAGGGGGTAATCACAACAATTAAAATTGTTAAATTTGTTTTGCCATAAAGTGTAGAAAATCCGTAACATTCAAATTCTTTTTATTTGATCACCTAATGACCCCAAAACTTTCACTTTTCTATGCTTGGTAAAAAAAGCACTATAGGTATTTTCGACTGCATCGAAGGACAATTTCGAATGCTTGATAAATTCCCTTTTATTGTGGGATGTATGGGTAATGCGGATTGGCAAGTTCCCGGTGGAGACGGTTGGGAGGGGGCTTGTATGATTAAGAAGTCAGGTAGTGCCTTTAGGATTGTTCCTAATAAAAAAGGGGATGAACGCTTGCTGGTGAATGGCGGACCTTTTGCAGAGCCATTTAATGTGGAAGACGATGAAGTGTGTACACTTCAATTCATGGGTTATCCCTTAGTTGTGTTTGCGGGGAAAGACCCCAAGTCTTGGGCAGATCAGATTCAAAAAGGACAATGGATTCTTGCCAATGGGCGAACTGGGACTGACTATGCACAATGTAGTCGCTACGAAGTCCTCGAGAAAATCCAAGAGTTTGGTGCCGATATTTCTGAGTGTGCAATCAAGCCAGTGGGTTTAGATGTTCCATTTTGGGTTGTTCATCTAGTTCCTTTTTTAGAAAGGCCAGAGGAGGAAGAAGAGGAAGCAGAAGCATTATATCAAGAGGAGATTGTAGTTGATCCAGACCGGGGAGAATTTACATGCCCAACCTGCTGGTTGAAATTTGACCGGGCAGATGTGCTCAGTATTGCGGTGCATGAGGACTTACGTGGAGATCGAAAACTCGGTGAGGATGCAATGCTTCGATTTGTACCTACTGAGTTTAATTCAAAAGGGCAGGCGATGGATGCAATGGGATTACCCACCACCGATGTAGCCTGTCCCCATTGTCATCGGAAATTGCCACCCGGTTTTATGGATGTTCCCCATCATATTTTTTCAATTGTGGGGGCACCCAGTTCGGGGAAATCATATTATCTCAGTGTGTTGGTTCGACAGTTACAACGAACGCTCTTCAGGGAATTTGGAATTGCTTTTCGTGATGCTGATCCGAGTTGTAATGCGATTTTAAATTCAATGAAGAATCGACTTTTTGCGGGGAGTAGTTCTGCCGATACGATGTTGATTAAAACCCAACTCGAAGGTGAAATGTATGAACGATTGCAGAGGCATGACCGAGTCGTTGCCCTTCCTCGTCCATTTATATTCAGTTTATCGGACCCCCGGGGCACGGGGCATGACTGTTCGCTGATTTTTTATGATAATGCGGGTGAGCATTTTGAACCAGGCATTACTAACGAAGAAAGCCCAGGGACCTTACATGTCGCCAGTTCAGCGGGAATCTTTTTTCTCTTTGATCCTATTGCCAGTCCTGAATTTCGTCGTGCTCTTCGGGGGCATGCAGATCCACAATTTGCGATGGATGGAAACGGCAAGAGGTTGGATCAACAGGATGTGATCATGGCGGAATTGGAAATTCGTATCAAACAGAACCAAAATATTAGCATTGCTGATAAAATTGATGTACCCGTTGCAGTGATGATAGGAAAGTGCGATATTCTGAAAGATCAATTGGATTGGGAGCGAATTCTTTGGCCGATTAAAGATAAAAAATTAGACATAGATATCGTGGAAAAGAATTCTGACATTTTAAGAGAGTACATGATGGATATGCATCCTTCGATTGTTGCAAATTCGGAAGCACTTTCACGAAATGTTCGTTATTTCCCTGTCAGCCCGTTTGGGCATAGCCCCGAGCGAGTTGAGTTAGACGGACAACAATACATTGCCCCTGATCCTGATAAACTAGATCCAGTCATGGTAGAAGTTCCTACACTATGGGTACTCCATCATGTAGAGCCTGAATTGTTGCCCGTAGTTTCCGGTACATAATTGGCCAGGGTTTCCTTTTATGGCTCAACAACTCATTTTTACCAGCACGCCCCAGGGTCTAGAACCCGGTCGGACTGGGTATTGTACGGTAGCAAGACACAAGGATCTGAGGCATCGCTTAGTACGCGAGCTTGAAAGATTGAGTGTCTATGACTTCGGTCAACAAGTGAGTGGGAATCGAGTAGAGATTTCAATCTATAGGAAGATTACTCTTGGATCTGAAGAGTTTTATGTTCTTACCAAAATCTGCGATGCCGGACTTGATTACACCAATCGAACTAACTACCTGGCCCATCACTTAATCTTGGATGGTTTTGAAATTGCACATTGTCCTTCTCCTGCAGAGATATTTCTCAATTGGAATGGATGGAAAAGTAAATGGGAGGAAGGCCCCCGTTATTTAAACCCAGGGGAAGAAATTACGCTTACTGGATACAAATCTAGTGGGCTTGTCCCCTGCAAGAATTGGTTAAGTTTTACTAATGATCCCGG
>CAWUUU010000213.1:0-6898 GCA_963924995.1 uncultured Opitutales bacterium | reverse complement strand
TCACTTGGATTTATTGAAGTAGCCTTGAAAAAAAATTATCGTAAAGTTGGAGATTGTTGGAGGGATTTAATCGTTATGGAAAAAAGAAATAGGAACAATCGGAATAAAATCCTTTAATATGGTAAAAAAAATTAGCGGGGGTCTCGTCTTATATGGGCAAATTAATGGAACGCATAAATTTTTAATTGCTCATCCAGGCGGACCCTTTTTCAAGAATCGTGATGAGGGATATTGGAGTATTCCAAAAGGAGAGCCAGAGGAAAAAGAAGAAATATTTGACGCTGCAGTTAGAGAGTTTGAAGAGGAAACAGGTTTAAGACCAAAAGGACCTTATATTAACCTAGGCACAATTCTTCAAAAAAATGGTAAACTTGTATATGGATGGGGATTCGCAGGGACTTGGATTGAGGGCACTGTTCCAAAATGCAATGAGATTACACTAGAATACCCGAAAGGAAGTGGTAAGACCTGGACATTTCCAGAAATTGACCGGGCAATCATGATGCGGTCAGAAGAAGCTAAGCAAAAATTAAGTGCCGAACAAGCTCCCTTCATCGATCGATTAGTCGAAAGTCTGAACGAAAAAGAAAGAGTAACCTAGAGTTGAAACAAATGTCTTTTTTCTATATGTTGGGAATATGTCTAAAAATTCAACACAAGATTATGCACCCCTAAAGGCACCCCAACTTTGGTTTGTGATTCTGATTATCGCAGTGGGATGGTCCCGATATTTGCCACTTTCTCATCCAGAGCTTTTTAACTTCTCTCCTGTCTTAGCCCTATTTTTTATCTCTGGAGTATTCTTAAAAGGCCATTGGTCGTGGATTGGTCCAGTCTCCGGGGTAATCGTTTCTGATTTAATTTTAAATCCAAGCTACGGTGCAAATTTGTTTGAAATATTTACCCTCATTTCCCTCGCCGCCTACATTGGAATATTCGCCATTGGGAAGTCGATGAGCAAATCTCCTAAGACCTTACCACTTTTGGGGGGTGCCCTTATGAGCGCCTTTCTATTCCATGGACTAACTTGTGGATTTGCCTGGTTAGTTAACCCAGCTTATACCAAATCTCTTGCCGGTTTTTGGCAGGCTCAATTTCTAGGCGAGCCTGGATATGCACCCGCTTATCTTTTCCTTCGGAACTCAGTTGTGAGTACTCTTCTTTTCGCAGGGGTTTTCTCTTGGATCTTTAGTAAAAACGGGGAAAAGAGTGACAAAGCAGAAAAAGTTTTGGAACCATCCAAAATTTAGGTATTGAAGGGTTAAACAACCCGAGTGGAAATTAATTCCTTCTTTGGCGAAACGCTTCGAATAAACAGACTCCTGTTGCCACTGATACATTGAGGCATTCTACTGTGCCGTCCATGGGGATATTCATTAAAACATCGCAGTTATCTGCGGTTAAACGACGAATACCTGTTCCCTCAGCCCCGACCACTAATGCAAGCGGGCCTTTCAAGTCGGAGTCAAATATAGTCGATTTCGCCTGATCGCTTGTCCCGACCATTTTTATACCCCGTTCGTTGAGTTCCTTCATAAAACGAGCGAGATTACGTACCCGGGCAAGAGGAAGTGCTTCCGCGGCACCAGCCGCAACATGCCGAACCACATCGGTTAAACTAGCCGAGCGATCACTGGACATAATCACAAGGTTAACTCCTGCCGCATCTGCTGAACGAAGACAGGCACCCAAGTTTCTAGGATCCTGTAATTGGTCTAAGATTAATAAGAAGGGCACTTCACTCAACTCATCCAATAGAGCGAGAGCCTCATCCTCATTTAGAGTGGATATATTGGCCTGTGGATTACCATGGGTTTTTCGACCTAGAGTCTTTGAAAATCTTCTACCCATCCGAAATCCTTTTGAATCGTGAAATGGAATTATTCGTGAAAATCTGAACCTTGGCCAGTGGCCTTAACATAATTCTTTCTTATACAAAAATCTCCAAAGCGTTCGTCCGTATTTCGACTTTCTGAATATTCCTTGAGAATGGGTTTTAATTCCGCCACAATTTCGTCGTGAGTAATCGCTGGTCGGTAAAGCTTATTGAGACGCATGCCGTCCAAGCCAGCTCCCAGATAAAGATTATATTTACCAGGTGCTTTACCAACCAAACCAATTTCTCCTAAAAAGGGACGTCCACACCCATTCGGACAACCAGTCGATCGAATAGCTATGGAATCGTCAGTCAGTCCAAACTCGGCCAACAATTTATCGAGTTCATCCATCAATGATGGAAGGTACCTCTCGCTTTCTGCTAGAGCCAAGCCGCAAGTCGGTAAAGCCGTACAGGCAATGGAATTAAGCCTTAGACCACTTAGTGTACTAGGTAAAGGAACTCCGTTATCTTTAAGTATAGAGTTCACCCTAGCCCTGTCTTCTGAGGAAATACGAGCGATGGCGAGATTTTGGTTGGCGGTAAGTCGAAACTCGCAGGCTATTTCATTAGCAATGTCTTGCATTGCTTTCTTTTCGTTTCGTCCATTGTGATCGCGTAAGCGACCTCCTTCTACAAACAATCCGAAGGCCCATTTACCATCCGCATCTTCCATCCATCCATAACGATCGGTAGTCGACTCGAAAGAAAACTCACGAGATTGTTCAAGGCTCCATCCAAGACGAGTATGAAGTTCTTCCTTAAACCAGGAAATCCCACGACCTTCGATCGTATACTTCAAACGAGCATTACGTCGATCCGAACGATTTCCATAGTCTCGTTGAATTTTAACCACTTCCTCTGCCACTTCAACCGCTTGCTCAGGCAGGATAAATCCAATCACATCAGCTAAGCGAGGAAAAGTTGTAGTCTTACCATGACTCATTCCAAGACCGCCCCCGACCAATACATTATATCCAACGATTTTACCATCCTCCACGATCCCCACAAATCCCAGATCGTTTGAGAAGACATCGACATCATTTCGTGGGGGAAGTGCCACTGCGATTTTAAATTTTCGGGGAAGGTAGGTCTTTCCGTAAATCGGCTCTACTGCGTCCTCGGACACCGTAGTTTTTTCACCATCTAGCCAGATCTCAGCATAGGCAGTGGTGGATGGGGTTAAGTGATCATGAAGTTGTTGAGCCAATGAAAGTGCATCCGCATGCAAATTAGATTCAAAGGGATTGGATGGACTCATTACATTTCGATTAACATCTCCGCAGGCGGCCAATGTATCAAGTAAGGTGTCATTGATCTCCTTCATTGTTTGCTTAAGGTCTAGCTTGAGAACACCATGTAATTGGAAGGCTTGTCGGGTGGTAAGTTTAAGAGTACCATCTGCAAACTTGTCCGAAAGTCCATCAATTCCAAGCCATTGTTCGGAAGTACAAACTCCCCCAGGCACCCGAACCCTGATCATAAAAGAAAAAGCTTTTTCTTTCTTCTCTTTTACTAATTCCTTACGTTTATCGCGATCATCCTGTAAATAAGTTCCGTGAAATTTAGTCAATTGTGCATCGTCCGAAGAAATTGCACCAGTGGAAGTATCTGTAAGACTTTCTAATATCGTACCGCGCAAAAAATCGCTATTTTCTTTAATGCTCTCGTTCTTAGAGAGTTTTTTTTCTTTTTCAGGATCAGAAATCATGTCTAATCAAAATATATTTTTTCAATGAATAAGCAAGTGTTCTCAATCACAAGACCGTGCGAAAATTAAAATCATGAAGGAAACTCACTAAGCGTAAGCGAAGAATTGAAGCTCAATTCTTGATTTTGGTTGGCCCAAGTATTTTTTGAATCCACGTGGGCCGCGTAAGCAATCATCGCGGCATTATCTCCAGTATGCCTAGGCTCTGCGCATAGTAATTCCGTGCCATTCCTCTGGGCGAGTTCCTTCATTTCATCGCGGAGTAATTGATTATTGGCCACTCCACCTGAAAGTCCAATACTCCGAAAATCACCCTGTTCCCAGGCATGACTTGTTTTCCTAACCAACTGCATGATTGCCGCTCGTTGGTATGACGCAGAAAGATCAGAATAATGATCCTTTACCTGCGTGTTAGTCATTTTTTTTATGGTGTATAATAAACTGGTTTTTAAACCCGAGAAGCTAAATTTCATTTCGTTCTTTGCTTGAAACGCTTGCGGGAAATCATAGGCCTTCGCATTACCACCTTTGGCCCTTCTTTCCAGCTCTGCACCACCAGGATAAGGAATCCCCAATAGTTTAGCCCCTTTGTCTAAGGCTTCTCCTGCCGCATCATCTACAGTTTTCGCGACAATGGAAATATCCATACTCTCATTAAGCGTAAAGAGAACGGTGTTCCCCCCCGAAACTAACAAGCCCAAGTGAGGCAAGTAATTAGCAAATGATTCCTTATCAACTAGTTGCAATGGTATAAAAGGTGAAAAAGCATGACCACGTAAGTGGTTAACACCAACAACAGGCACATCCCATAGAAGTCCTAATGATTTCGCCACGCTGATTCCAATTCCCAAGCAGCCGACCAGACCAGGCCCACAGGTAACCGCAATCTTAGTCACCATCCTAGATAATTGAAATTTTCCTCGAGCCAAGGAAAGCAAAGGCGTGAAATTACTTAAATGTTCGGAGACCGCAATATCCGGCACAACCCCTCCATAGTCCGCGTGCTTGACTATTTGACTGTGTATCCATTCGTCAATAACACCTTCCCTTGGAGAGTACAAAGCTAAGGCCGATTCATCGCATGAACTTTCGATACCTAAGATCATATAACCTTGTATTTCTGATACATTATTAATTCGAAGTTGGCTTCGCCCTACTCTGGCTAATTAAAATGTCTTCGGCCTTAGTTAATTGAGCATCAATAATGGGAACAAATCCAAATTGTTTTTCAAATGTTACTTCATCCATAATTTCTTGACTGTACCTTTGAATTCTAAGTTTTGTTTCATTTTCCTCCGAACATTCGACTCTGTATTCCGGCTCAATCCCCTCTTCATGTATAGTAGAACCATCTGGCAAGAAATACATTGCAGTGGTTAATCGTAAACCTGCTTCATCTTCTAATGGAAAGATTGTTTGTACTGAACCCTTGCCGAAAGACTGTTCTCCTACGATTTGAGCACGATTCAAAACTGATAAGGCTCCAGCCACAATTTCTGATGCACTTGCACTACCTTCATTCATAAGGATTACCATGGGGACATCGGTAATGTTCCCGGCTGAATTAGCCTTGTAGTCTCGAATATCATCCTTTTGTCTGCCTTTTATGGAAACAATTAATTGCCCTTGAGGCAGAAAGCATTCTGTTATTTCGATTGCAGCTGACAAAAGGCCTCCAGAATTATCTCTTAGATCGAGAATTAATCGTTTCATACCGTTTTCTGAAAGTTTTAAAATGGCTTCTTTGAATTCTCTTCCTGAACGGGAAGTAAATTGAACTAACCGAAGATATCCCGTGCCGTTCTTATCAACATCGACTCCTTCAACGCTAGAAATATTAATTTTCTGCCGAAGAACTTTTATTTTCCTTTCCTCACCAATTCGAGAACGAATAGTTATTTGAACCGAGGTATTCTCTTCACCCTTGATCAAATTACTCACTTTTGCGAGATCCCAGCCCGCTACAATATTTTCTTCCACCATAATAATATATTCGCCGACAGATAAACCGGCTTCTTCAGCTGGTCCATCAGGAAAGACACGGGTTACTAGAACTCCATCCTCGGCTTTTCGAATCATTACGCCAATTCCCACATACCGTCGATGAGTGTCATCCTTAAAGCTAGCGTATTGCTTGGGTGTATAATAACTTGAATGACGATCTAATTCAGAAACCATTCCGGAGATTGCAATATCTGTAAGTTGACTATAATCAGACTTGTTCTTTTCTACATACAATGCATTGGTTACACGCAAAGATTCGCCAAAACGAAATAAAGCACTCCAATAATCCTTTTCAAAAAATGATTGCTTTGATGGGTCTAACCACACATTGCACAACATAAAAGTAAGAACAAAGGATGGAATCCCCCAAATTACGATTTGCTTAATTTTCACTTATAATCATCTATCCAAGCTAGCATGCAAAGCCAATGACAAAGGACCAATTCGCTATACTCAAAGTTTTCCAGGAACGGCTTAAAGATCGTCCAGCAATGCCCATGGATGAATTTGTCCAACTTGCTCTTTACCATGAATCAAACGGTTATTATTCAAAAAAACAGGAACGGGTTGGAAAGGGAACCAATTCCGATTTTTACACTTCTAATACATTTGGAAGTCTTTGGGGAGAATTAATTATCGAAGCTTGTGGAGAAATTCTCAGTAACGAAGATATAAGAAAATATACTTTTGTGGAAATTGCGGCTGAACCGAAATGTTCGATTTTAGATAATATAGAGCACCCGTTTTCGTCTTCGATTACTTACAGGTTGGGCGACTCTTTGGAAATCCCAAGCCCCGCAATAGTTTTTTCAAATGAATGGTTAGACGCACAGCCTTTTAAACGTTTCCGCTTCCACTCTCCTGAAAAAAGATGGAGAGAAATTGGAGTCCGGTTAGAGAAGGGCGAACTAAGCGAATATACTTTCATGGAAAAGATTGATCCAATTTTTCCAGTGAACAGTGTTGATGGTTATACGATTGATTGGCCAACTGGTGCACACCAAGTTCTTGACGATTTAATTTCTAAATCGTGGGGCGGTCTATTCCTCACCTTTGACTACGGCTTACCGAAGCCAATACTCATGCATGAAAGGCCCGAAGGAACTGCTCGTGCATACTACAAACACCAACTTGAAAGTAATTTATTTGCCCGTCCAGGAGAGCAAGATTTAACCTGTCATTTATGTTGGGATGAGCTTAGTAATACCTTAGACCGACATAATTTCAAAAAGATCGAACTTCAAAACCAGGAATCCTTTTTTATGCACCATGCACAAAATAAAATTAAGAGTTTAATTGAAAACCCA
>CAWUUU010000212.1:0-5175 GCA_963924995.1 uncultured Opitutales bacterium | reverse complement strand
GTAATCAATTACATCTTACCCAGACTTATAGAGAGACTCTCTGCCTTGGCTGAAATTTTTTCCACAATTAAGTCAGGATTACCCAAGTTTTCTGAAATGCAATTAACTAATGTACTACCAACCACGACTCCATCTGCCACGGCTCCAACGGCCCGGGCCTGTTCGGGGGTTGAAATTCCAAATCCAACCACCACGGGGAGTTTCGTGTATTTTTTAATCGTGGCCACCCGGAGATCCAAATCATCCGCCAAATCCTTTCTTTCACCAGTTACACCCGCTCTAGATACATAATAAAGAAATCCAGAAGAACTCTCGACAATTTTGGGAATCCGACTTTCCGGTGTGGTGGGTGCGATAATAAAAATATTCTTTATTCCATTTTCCCGGCAACAGGAAACCAATTCAGTTGATTCTTCAGGAGGTAAATCCAAAGTCAATAAACCATCCACTCCAACCGCACGAGATCGAGCAACATATTCTTCAATACCTTGCGAATAAATTAGGTTGTAATAAGTGTAAAAAACAATTGGCACCTCGGAAAACTTTCTGATCTCTTCCACTAGTCGAAATACATCATCTCGACGGCAACCGGCTTCTAAAGCTCGTTGCGCAGCTAATTGATTCGTTAAGCCATCCGCAAGAGGATCAGAAAAAGGAACTCCCAATTCAAGAATGTCCACGCCGTGCTCAATCAAAGATCGACAAATCAGCAAGGATGTATCGAAGTCTGGGTCACACGCACAGACATAACCAACAAAAGCGGCACGCTCTTTTTCTTGGCAACTTGAAAAAAGTTTCGCGATTCGATCAATAGTCTCCATAAGTATTTGCAATGCATCTATTCTTATCATCCACCCATTTGGCAATGGAAAAGCTTTCAAAACTGCTTTTTATTTAAGTGATTTTTCTTTATCGTATTTTATATCCGGTTTTCTTTCTCATTCTCTCGCCCTATTATTTGAAGAGAATGATCAAGCGGGGAGGTTATGGGAAAAAGATCTCATATCGACTTGGACTTTGGCCTCATTTACCCCCCAAAGTTTCAAATCGAACAAGAATATGGATTCAAGCGGTGAGCGTGGGTGAACTTTCTTCTATTCATTCGCTCCTTCAATCTTTACTGTCCAATCCCAATATTGAAATTGTCTTAAGTGGGACGACCAGTACCGGGCAAAAAATTGCCGAACAAAAATATTCCCAGGACGTTCTTGCCTGCGGGCCTTTCCCTCTCGATTGGTTTCCTTTTTCATCACTAACCTGGTCTCGAATCAAACCCGACCTAGCAATCTGTGTGGATAGCGAACTCTGGCCTGAACATATGTACCAAGCCAAAAGGAATGGGGTTCCCTTTTCTATTATTAACGCCAGGTTATCCAATCGATCTTATAATCGCCTGCGTAGATTAGGAATTTTTCGAAATTTATTAATCCCCGAAAACCTGCACATCCTCGCATCCTCTGAAAAACAGTGTAAGCGATGGAGGGATATTGGAGTAGATTCTAGCAATACTTTATCAACGGGAAATTTAAAAGTCGATATTTCGCCACTCAACCCACCCTCTCTCATTCAAAAAAATGACCGAAAAAAAGAACTGGGCTTCCCGCCCTCCTCTCTGGTACTAGTTGGGATTTCAACTTGGCCAGGGGAAGAGAAATTACTGTTAGAGACACTCGAGGAAATTCGTGCATCTAAAGTCGATGCGAGGCTTCTTCTCATTCCCAGGCATGCAGAAAGAAGAAATGAGATTTTAAATACACTCTCCTCTTTCGCCTTTTCCTACAGGCAAAGAACTCAGTCTCAGAAAAATGAACTCGAAAGCCTTGTCTATTTTGCTGATACCACCGGAGAACTTATTGATTTAATCGAGTGTGCAGATATTGCTTTTCTTGGGAAAACTCTCCCTCCGCGACATGAAGGACAAAATCCAATTGAACCAATTTCCATGGGACTCCCCCTCGTGATCGGACCTGCTTGTACTAATTTTTCGGAGACATGCGACGAACTATTTGCCTGCGGTGCAATTAAACGAGGACATTCAAACGAACAGGTTAAAAAATTACTCGCCTCCCTTATCCAAAATGAAGATCAAAGGGCGAAAATGAGCAAGGCAGGTTTAAATTGGAGAAAAGAACAAGGCACGCCAACCCAGAATACCCTCACTCAATTAAAGAAATTTTGTCGTAATTAATTCTTCAATTTCATGTCGGACTCGAACTCTGATTCAATAAAAGAAACGACATCCTTAAGTAAAGGGGATGGCCAAATATGCCAAGAGGTCGTTCTTCTGACTAAAGAAAAGTGTCCATGTGTACGATAAAGTTTAACCTGAGCCCGACCACCTGCTTTCTTTACTTTACGGGCAAATGCAAGAGCCGATTCATTTGAAATGATTGGGTCTAGCCAGCCTTGCATAATAAAAAAAGTGGGAATGTCGCCCTCTAATTGAATCCCCATGGGCATTAACTTAGTGGCATCAAGTTCTCGGGGAAAAAGATCTCGGTAAAGAAATTCCTTCGACGGATCAAATTCAAATGGACAGGCCATTGGGATCACCCCTTTAATCCAATCTAAATCGCCACCCAGTTCCTGAAGATATTTCGAATCGAGCCCAACCAAGCTTACGCTGTGAGCACCAGCAGAATGGCCCATTAGGAAGATCTTATTTCGATCACCTCCATATTTAGAAATATTTTCCCTTACCCATTGCACGGATAATGCCACATCCTGGGGAAACGATGGAAAACGCACATCCGGATAAAGTCTATAATCAATAGTCGTAAAAACGATGCCACTTTTGGCGAATTGTCGTCCAATAGTTCGATGGTAATCTTTTTGCCCCCATCTCCAACTTCCGCCATGAGCAAATATAATCACCGGCGATTTTTTGCATTTCCCCGAACTTACGACATCAAGAACTTGCTTAGGGTCAGAGCCATAGGAAAGGTTTAAGTGTTCACTTACACTTGAGCTCTTCGGAAATAAACGAGGAACACCATTCAATAGCCCTCCTGTAAGTATTGCCGAAACAAGAAGAAAACTTTTAATTATGATCCTCAAATTTAAAAAAATGGGGCGACAGACCGGATTCGAACCGGCGACCCTCGGCACCACAAGCCGATGCTCTAACCAACTGAGCTACTACCGCCATATTATGGTTCTATATCTAAAGAAGTACTCCAATCCGTCAATGAGAAAGCACAAAATAATCTTTCGAGCTTTCTTGACCATTCTTCCATGTGTATTCATATTCATTTCTTTTTTATTATTATGTTACAAGCTGGAATTGTTGGCTTACCTAATGTAGGCAAAAGTACTCTTTTTAATGCCCTGACTAAAAGTCGTAAAGCGGAGGCGGCCAATTATCCTTTTTGCACGATCGATCCGAATGTGGGAGTGGTTCAGGTGCCAGATGAACGGCTCACCCGATTGGCAGAAATTGCGGGGACTCAAACTATTATTCCTGCCGCCATTGAAATGGTTGATATTGCCGGTCTTGTCGCGGGTGCAAGTAAGGGGGAAGGATTGGGAAATAAATTCCTCGCCAATGTTCGTGAGGTCGATGCAATCGTCCATGTGGTTCGCTGCTTCGAAGACGAGGACATTATACACAACATGGGCCGAGTCGACCCAGTGAATGATGCCGAGGTCGTGCTTACTGAGTTAGTTTTGGCAGATGCAGAGTCTATCTCAGGCCAATTGCAAAAAAATGCCAAGAAAGCACGGGGGAATGATAAAGATGCCGAAGCCAATGTCGCCCTGCTTGAAAAATTGGTTCCTCACTTAGATCAGGGAAAACCGGCTAATCTTCTCGAAATGGATGAAGACGAGAGTAAACGCCTCCACAGTTTTTGCTTACTCAGTGCCAAGCCAATGCTCTATGCTTGTAATGTTAAGGAAGACGAATTGGCCGACTATTCCGCGAATCAACATGTGATCAATCTTCGAAATTGGGCCGCCGAACAACAGGATGCCAATTCCTGCGTGATATCGGCTAAAATGGAGGAAGAATTAACCGAGCTCCTCCCTGAAGATGTGGCAGAATATTTGGAAGCCATCGGAGTAACTGACTCCGGAGTCTCGACTTTAATTCAATCTTCCTACGATCTTCTTGGACTGGCTTCTTTTTTAACCGCGGGGGAAAAAGAAGCACGGGCTTGGACATTTAAGAAAGGAATGACTGCCCCTCAATGTGCGGGAGTAATTCATACCGATTTTGAAAAATCTTTCATTAAAGCAGAAGTGGTTTCTTACCAGGAACTTTTAACTGCTGGTTCCATGCAAGCGGCAAGGGATGCAGGAAAACTCAGACTTGAGGGAAAGGAATACATTTTTGCCGATGGAGATGTCACCCTCTTTAAATGTAATCCATAATTTTGACTCCAAACGGTTGCCTAAAAAGTTTATTTTCATAGTATAGATATTTGTCCACAAGGCACCTGCTTTTCTGCTAGAATTTACTTTTATGCAATTCATTCGATGTAAGATTATTTTTCTTTAACCATGCTTTCTTATCTGCACAATTTTTACGGTCAATCATTTCAATGTTGCCTAGTGGTATTGCTAACAGCTTCTCAGTTTTCCTGTTCCGAAAAACCGGCGATTCAGTCTTATTCTATTCCTTCTGAGTATAAAGGGCCTGTGGTAACTTGGAAATTGCCCAGTAATTGGGGAGAAAACCCGGATTTATCTGGTCCAATGGCCGGTTCTTTTCATGTTAAAACCGATTCGGGTCCAAAAGGCAGAATAGGAGTGATGCCTTTTCGCCAACAAGTCTCCACTTTGGACGTTGCTAATATGTTTGGTCAGGAATTAGGCTTCTCCACCTTTACTGAAAAAACGCTCTCCCCTTACCTTGAGCAAAAAAAAATCGGTCTTCGAAATTTCGAGTGGCTCATTCTTAAAGAAAAAAACAGCGCTTCTTTATCCTCTCCCAAAGTTGCCCTGCTTGCCCTTCTTCGCCAAGAAGGGGAAACCTGGCTATTCCCATTTATTGCTGATCAAAACTTAGTCCTCAAAGAATCCGATAATTTCACCGCTTTCTTGCAAAGTTGCACCCTTCGATCATCCAAAGAACAACCGATTGTGGCCAAGTCGAGTCGTCCAACTATTCCAAAAAAGACTGCTCCCCCACCCCCTCGAAAAAATCCATGGACTTGGCAAGTTCCCTCCAATTGG
>CAWUUU010000211.1:0-2968 GCA_963924995.1 uncultured Opitutales bacterium | reverse complement strand
TCCCACATGAACATGATCCGTGGTCCATGTATAACTTTTGACCTTACTTTGAATAGCCTCCGCGGCGACAGAATCAGGCTGTAAGCCTAGCACTGAGCAAATTACTGCAAGAACAGAAGGGAGAGTCGAACGAATAGACATTTTGATTGTAATGTTAAATTTGGGAGCGAATTGATTTTAATGGGAAGGAATATAAAATTCCTCACCGATAAAAAAGCAAACAAGACCTTAACAAAAACAACCGTCAAGGTGAAGCCCATAAGTATAAAATTTCAACGAAAGCTAAACCGATCAAGGGATCCCATGGAGGAGACTAGAAATTTAAACCATCGCTACCTATACTCGATATAGTAATTATAACAAGGGTATGCGTTCTTCAATTGGCATACCCGGTCAGAGAATCCAGAGAATTATGTCCAATTTAAATAAAGATCGCCTCTACGGCCTGACTATCCTTTAAGTCGGTTCAAGGTGTACCAGGCTTTTGAATTGGACATTTTTGAACCATCCTTCGCGGACAGGGATTCGAGGTTAAATTTGTAGACTTTATTTTTTTCAAGGGTTGTTTCAATATCGATCTTCAACCCATCTTTGGAAATCTTAACCTTAGTGGGCTTTTCCTTTTTTAGATCGGTCTTGGGAGAACCGTATTTTGGATGGTAATGATAGCCCCAACTCTCGAGTTTATAATTAGTAAGATCTGCGGCTAATTCCTCATCCACTGGCTTGGTAAAAACTAATTGAAAACCTTTTTTCGTAAGTTTGAGATCGAGCATTGAAAATGGAAGTGTTGCTCCATCCCAACTAACTTGTTGAAGACCAAATTCTTTCCCTCCCGCTGAACCCCATCCCCTACCCGTCTGGCCAACCCACATACTTCCATCTGGGGCAAAGACCTGACGGATACATCCTGTCTGGAGCCTGTTGATGAAATCAAAAATTACGCCCTGATATTCGCCCCCAACCTTATCAAGGGATACTCGCATAATATTCGAGCGACTCTGATCACCAATGAACATTTGACCAGTAAACGGACCAAATTTTCCTTTCGTATAATCAAAGGTCGGTTCACCAGGCGAATTTGCTAATTCACCATGGGGGATCCAGACAGCTGGCCGTTTTCTCAGCTTTTCATACTCCTCAATTGCAATCGAGTTTAAGTCCTTCCCTTCAAAATCGGGGTGATCTGTAAGGGATGAAGGATGCCCGTGAAAACGGCCTTCTACAATATGATGAAGGGAACTGGTGGCTTCCCAGTCTCCTTGATTATCAGTAAAAAAAAGTTCGTCCTCCTTATTGATTCCAATCCCCGCGGGGGAACGCATACCCGAGGCAAAAGGCATAAATTTTCCTTCCGGAGTAATTTTAAAACCCCAACCTCGATATTTTGCGGCCCGACCCATCTTTCCTTCAGTATCCTGAAATCCCTTTGTCCAAACCCGGGCAATATCCCACTTCTTACTCCTCGCCCAACCTGGCCAGGAAAGCGAGGTGTTAAGAGTACCATAAAAATTACCCTTACGATCGCGCACCAAGCCAAAGGCATATTCATGATAATTATCGGTTACCCCCCACTCTGCATTAACTGTTTCGTAACGATCAGCCCGACCATCCTCATCGGTGTCAATTAACTTGGTAATTTCAGGCCGATGGATCACATAGACCTCAGCACTCTGTGGATCAATCCAGATTCCGAGTGCTTCGTGAAGCCCGTCCGCAAATAGTTTCCATTCTCCACTTTGGATCGAATGTCTCCATACCTCACCCTCACGGGTACAAATGTACAAGTGACCGTCCGGGGAGAACTCCATTCCCCCGACACCAAGAAAGACTTCGGCGGGAGTCTCGATCGTGCGGACAGAATAACCTTCGGGGATACGGTCAGGCTTTTCCTCGCCTTGGCCAATCAAAGAGGAAATAAAAAGAAAAAGGAGGTTGTAGTTTAATTTCATGGTATTCCCTTATTTTCGTTCGATACTGACAAAAAATTCCGCGGCCTCTTCTGCTGGTATATGTACATAACCTTTATCCGGTTTCCATTCACCAGCAGTAGTAGTGACCTTCAAGTTTTCCTGATTCACGAGAAAAAATAAATCCGCGGGTGCATTTGTAATCCGAAAGCCATAAGTCAACCCCTCTTTATCTGGGCTCCCTGTTGCCGTTTGGCTCACTTGTACGCCGTCCACATCATAATAAAAAACCGGGTTCCCCAATTTCGAATATCCACGAAATCGGACACTTGGTCGCTTTTCAGCTTTACCAATTCGTAAGGGATATTCCTTAGAACCGACTTCAAACTTTTTCCCCAGAATTGAACAGGGTCCTCCACCACGGCTTCTTCGATCTCTACTTACATTAAGAAACGCACCAGTCCAACCGGTTCGAACCATTAGTTTTTCGGCATCAAAAAGATAATTAAAACCACCTGGAAGACCGACCGCAATCGATCTGCCCGAATCGACTCCCGAAATATGAACTCGGATGACCCGTGCTTCGTTACCCACTTCCAAGACCCCATTTTTCGGAGTGGTTCCGGCTGATGTCATTTTAATTTCAGCAAGATTGACCAAGGATGGTTCGTCCACCACCTTCATCACCCCACGCATGGTGAGGGAATGCCCAGGAAAAGTGCAGACAAACGGATAATCTCCCTTTTCTTCCGGAGCAATAAATTCGACCGAAGACTTTTGTCCGGGCTGTACCAGCCCAATAGACGCAATGACTGAAGGGTCCTTGGGAACAAATCCCATCTCCATCCCCTTCTCTCCAAGCTTGAGAGCCGCTTCCGCCAATCGATCCATCTCCTTAGAGTTCCCTTTGGCAAGTACCAGGTTGTGAATCATCTCGTCTGAATTGGAGAGGGTCAAACGAACCTTACTCCCTGGTTTAACCGCAAATACTTCAGGAGAATATCTCAGCTGAGCGTATCGAGTTCCAATGGTAACATCGTATTCGGTTTTCGCCATAG
>CAWUUU010000210.1:0-5780 GCA_963924995.1 uncultured Opitutales bacterium | reverse complement strand
GAGGCATTTTCTTCAGGTTGTGAATTTGTCGTAATTACTGGTGGCGAGCCGGCCATTCATAATTTACACGATCTTACCTATGAGCTGAGGATCCGAAACCTGCCAATCCATCTTGAAACTTGTGGAGCTTATTCGATCAAGGGCGAAATGGACTGGATTACCCTGAGTCCTAAAAACTTGGCTCCTCCGATTGATGAAAACCTGGCCTTAGCCGACGAATTTAAAATTATCATTGAAGATAAGGAAACGATTCAAAATTGGCTTAATCAAATTCCTTTTTCTGATCTTGGAGTTCCCACTTGGCTCCATCCAGAATGGTCGCTTTCTCAAGATATTCTTCTGCTTTCATCTATTAATGACTGGGTTAAAAAACATGGTGCACCCTATCGAGCAGGCTTTCAGATGCACAAACTCTATTTGGCTGATGAATCTGATCAAAGATCAAAGCCAACCGCGGCCCTTTGTGACAGTCCTTCGAAAGTAAAATAAATCTATGATTTGGGGTTCATCTATAAATTGTTAAATAGATAAAATGTGTGGTCGCTATTCTTGGGTGCAAAAAAAAGCCCTCTCTCTATCAAAGCATCTTAAATTAGCTCCACCTCCACCTTCGGTCAGTTATAATCGAGCACCTGGACAATCTCATCCCATCATTACTCAGTCCGAGAATTCTTTTTCTTGGAGTCTTGCAAAATGGGGTTTTACTTCAAAAATTTCTCAGGCAACAAACATACCCAACCCGATTAATGCCCGGATCGAGACTGTATTAGAAAAAACAATTTTTCAAAATTCTATCCTAAATCAAAGATGTCTAATACCGGCCGATGGTTATTTTGAATGGCAAAAACTAGAGACACAAAAATATCCTCATTTTCATTATTTAAACACAGGGAAAGATTTCGCCATGGCCGGAATTTGGAATAGCCAGATCACGAAAGAATCTGATGAGATATCTTTTGCGATTATCACCAAGCAAGCATCTTCCAATATCTCACATATTCATAATCGAATGCCCGTCATTTTATCAGACGGGGACTGGGCAAATTGGTTAGCTCCCCAAACCAATATTAAAAATTTATTATCACGGTATTCCAAAGGAACTCAAACTCTTGAATTCCACCAGGTCAGTTCTCTTGTTAATTCAGTAACAATGGATGGGATTGAACTCATCGAAAAATTTTCTGAAAAACAATCCACTCTCTGGTGAATAGGCAAAAAGTAATAGATCATTTGGCATAACAGTTTGAAGGATATAAAAAATGATAGCCCACCAAGCCGAGTGGATCTACTTATTGAAAACTTTTTTCAATCTCGTGATTGGAAGCCCTTTTCTTTTCAGAAAAAAACATGGCAGGCTTATCACGAAGGAAAAAGTGGATTAGTCCATGCACCAACGGGCACAGGAAAAACCTACGCGGTATGGCTCCCTCCGTTAATCAAATGGATGAACGAGAACACTTCCAAGAAAAGCCGTCCGCCTCCATTAAAAGTTCTTTGGTTAACTCCCTTGCGTGCCTTGGTTGAGGACACCACGCGTAGTTTAGTTGAACTAGTTGAGGCTCTCGAAATCCCCTGGACGGTTGAGTCAAGATCGGGAGACACTTCAGGAAACCTCAAAGCCAAGCAGAGAAAGAAGTTTCCTTCCGCTTTGGTTACCACACCGGAAAGTTTATCCCTACTTCTTTCTTATCCTGAAACAAAAGAGTCATTCTCTAATTTAGAAGCCGTAATTGTCGATGAATGGCATGAACTTTTATCGACTAAGCGGGGCTCACAGACTGAACTTGGTCTCGCCCGCTTACGCAAGTGGAATCCAAAACTCCGAACTTGGGGACTGTCCGCGACTCTGGGTAATCTTGAAGAAGCTCAATCCACATTACTCGGAGAGTCAAAAAATGGAGTTCTGATTAATGGTGACATCAAAAAGAAATTCGTGGTCAAAACTTTGATCCCTCGAAATATGGAATGTTTCCCATGGGCAGGACATTTAGGAGGTAGGCTTGTTGAGCAAGTGGCCCAATCGATTGAAAAATTCTCAACCACCTTACTATTCACTAATGTCCGATCTCAAACTGAATATTGGTATGATGCCCTCCTCAGTATTCGCCCAAATTGGAAAGATCAACTCGGTATACACCATGGTTCAATTGATCGAAAAACTAGAACAGCGGTAGAAAATCGTTTACGCTCTGGAGATATTAAAGCTGTGGTTTGTACCAGTAGTCTTGATCTAGGAGTAGATTTCTCTCCGGTCGAACAAGTGATTCAAATTGGTGGGCCAAAGGGAGTGGCTCGACTCCTTCAACGTGCTGGTCGTTGTGGTCATAGTCCTGGAGCGACTAGTAATGTCCTGTGTGTACCCACTCAAGCAATGGAATTGATCGAGTATGCCGCGGCCCGGAAATCAATGAATGAAATGAAAATCGAACACCGCACTCCTCTACGTGCTCCTTTGGATTTACTCGCCCAGCATTTGATCACCCTTGCATTAGGAGGTGGGTTTAAAGAAGAGGAGACTTTTTCCGAGATTCGGACCGCATGGTCATACCGAGATTTAACCAAAAAAGAATGGAACTGGACAATTGAATTTATTGTAAAAGGTGGAAAAACTCTCCAAGCCTACGATCAATTTAAACGGGTAGTAAATGAGAATGGATTCTTTTGTGTTAAATCCAATATAATCAGCCGTTTCCATCGTATGTCAATTGGTACAATTACGAGCGACCCAGCCATTACGGTTAAATTTCAAGCGGGGAAAAGTCTTGGCACTATTGAAGAATCATTCATCTCTAGGATTAAAAAAGGGAATCATTTCTTTTTTGCAGGAAAACTCCTTACCTTGATTCGCGTCCGAGATTTAACTGCGATTGTGAAACTGGCAAAAGGGAAAAAGGGAATTATTCCAGTTTGGGGAGGCGGGAAATCACCCTTATCTTCTGAGCTTGCCCAATCAGTCCGAGAAATGATTGAGGCATTTAGACTGGGCAAGTGTAAACAACCTGAAATGCACGCGATGAAAGGAATTCTTAATCGACAGGCAGAATCATCTCACCTGCCCTCGTTTAATGAATTTCTCATCGAAAAAACTCATACCAAAGATGGCACAAACTGGTTTCTTTTTCCCTTTGCGGGTAGACTTGCCCATGAGGGACTTGCTTCTTTAGTAGCCTACAGGATGTCTCAACTGGAACCAATGACCCTCTCGGTATCATTCAATGATTATGGGCTTAGCCTCTCATCCAATTCTGAAAAAGATTTGGATGAATCAACTTGGCGTACCCTCCTCCGCCCTCAAGGTCTGGTTGAAGAATTACTTGAGTGTATGAACCAAAGTGAAATGGCAAAAAGACAATTCCGGGAGGTGGCCAGGGTGGCCGGCTTAATTTTCCAAGGATATCCAGGCGCACAAAAATCAATTAAACAGGTACAGGCATCGGGTGGACTCTTCTTTGATGTCTTTGCTAAATATGACCCCGGAAATCTATTACTTGTACAGGCTCGAAGGGAAGTTCTTGATCGTCAATTGGAAGCAAATCGTCTGACCAAAAAAATGACTGAAATACAATCTCAGAAATTTATTATTAAGACCCCAGGGAACTTGACTCCGTTCTCATTCCCGCTTTGGGCTGAATCTCAACGCACTCAAGTAAGCTCAGAATCTTGGGGCGACCGAGTCAGAAAAATGGCCGAAGAACTTGAAACCAGTACCTAGGCAAATGAACCATCAAGAAGAGGTACATTGGCAGGGCAAAGATTTAATTCTGTTAGCAGACAAATCGATATTCTGGCCATCCCAGAAAACACTCTTTATTGCAGATCCTCATTTTGGAAAAGCGGCCACTTTTCGAAATGCGGGAATTCCTGTACCCGAACGAACCACTCAGGAAGATTGTGAAAGGCTGAGTCAATTGATCGAAGAAACCAATTCAACGACAATTATTTTTCTTGGAGATTTTTTCCACGCCCGTGTCGGGAAAACAAAAGTGGTGAAAGAAATTCTGTTTCAATGGCGCACCGCCTTGCCTAATTTAAAGATTCACTTAATTCGTGGAAACCATGATCTCAATTCTGGCGATCCTTGGCCAGAGTTACAAATTCAATGCCACTCAGATCCATGGCCCTTTTCAGGTATTGAATGTAGGCACTTACCAGTCGAACGATCTGGCAATCCGTATCTCGCGGGTCATATCCACCCTGGGTTTTCTCTTAAAGGGAAAGGGAAAAGCAGCATAAGATCGGCCTGTTTCCACCTCAATGACTCCAAGATTATTTTACCCGCTTTCGGATCATTTACAGGGTTGCAAAATGTGAAACCAACCCCGGGCGACGAAGTTTACCTGACCAATGGAATTGAGATTGTCAAAATTCAGTTTTAACAGGTCGAAGACATAGTTGTAACAATTTATAACATAAATTGGGTAAAATTGCTTAACTCTTTCCCGTTGACACACTTGGATGTGAACAATTTTATAGAGTTTTAAATGAATTATTAATTCATAACTATCAACCTATCAAAATTCCTATGAAATATATCTTGTCTCTATTGACTGTCCTTTCAATGTTATTCTTTACTTCCTGTGGTGGTGAAACTGAAGCAGAAGCAGAATGCTGCGGTACTGTAGAAGGTGAATGCTGCAAGGATGGTAGTCACGACCATGATGGTGAAGCAAATGCTTCCGAGTAAGTTTACCATAACTTAACTTTTTAAAACCCTCACCGCTTTCGAGCGTGAGGGTTTTTTTATGACCGATTAAATTACTTCAATTATGAATACAAACAAATTAGAGATTCTAAGCTTTTATGAATAGAAAAATCCATATTTTCGAACCAAGCTCTATAAAGACGGGTGCCGAGGTCACCATCTCGTCGAATGCCGGTAGAAAAACTTTTCATTTAAAACGCCCTCTAGAGCAAGTCGAGCCAACGCCTATGGCGATCGAATCTTTTGCGTTAGACCCGGACTACTATGCTGAACTTATGAAAAGGGTTGAATCCCTTCATTCTGTAAATGAAAAAAAGTGACCGTTGTTAATTAGCTCCACATGAAATTATTAAAGTACATCCAATGTAAATCGTTTCATTTGTTTGAATGGTTAAAATTCTAAAACTACAACAGGGCCAACGCACGTCATTTCATTTTGCCCATTGGTTATTTGGTCGATGCCTTGGTATGGTTTCCCTCATTGCATTCCTGTCCTATTGGAGTCAATCCGAAGCCCTCATTGGCGATAATGGCCTAAATCCATGGAAGGAAGATTTATTACAAATCGATTCCTTCATTGAATCCAACGATATTCAAAGAAGTAAATTCAATCTTCGCCCAACCCTCCTTTGGCTTTCCTCATTTTCAAATCATCATTTGCTATTCACCTTGGGTTCGATCTCATCTCTTGCCCTCGCCCTTGGTTTCATGCCAAGGATTTCAGCCTGTTTGATTTGGATTTTTTATCTCTCTCTTAGCGTCGTGGGAGAACCCTTTCTCAGTTTTCAATGGGACACCCTCCTTCTTGAAAGTTTGTTTATTTCATTACCTTATTTACCCTTTAGCAGATTTCATCGTATTTCTGAAGTTCACCCTCATTCAAAATGGGCTAGAATATTGGTCATTCTACTACTCACCAAACTCATGCTTGAGTCGGGGTTAGTGAAATTCAGTTATTTCGACATCGACCAAAGTAACGCGTGGATAGATTACACCGCCCTCAATTATCATTACTGGACTCAACCCCTCCCCCATGCATTAAGTTCCTTCGTTCATTCCCTCCCTCAATGGTTTGATG
>CAWUUU010000209.1:0-2810 GCA_963924995.1 uncultured Opitutales bacterium | reverse complement strand
CTTCTTGAGGAAATTCATTCTCCAACTTTCGCCCCACCATCATCTCGATAATCTTTGACCGGTCGAGTTCCTCGCGGGATAGATGTCCGACACGGGCTCCATCTCGCATCACAATTGCCCGATCTGCCACCCGTTCAATCTCCTCGAGTCGATGACTCACATAAACAATTCCGATCCCCTTTTCCTTCAAATCATCAATCAAGAGATACAACTGTTCGACTTCCTTTTTTGTCAAAGCAGCACTGGGTTCATCCATTACTAAAATACGTGCATCCCTTACCAATGCCTTCGCTATCTCAACTAATTGTTTTTCCGCCACCGTTAAATCATCACACAAAGTCCGTGGGTTAATCTCCGCCCCAATTCGTTCAAATACTTGCTTGACTCGCTCTTTCTCCTCCCCACGACGAACCCAGCCAAAATCTTTCGGTTCAATCCCCAGAAATACATTCTCCGCCGCACTTAATCTAGGCACCAAATTAAATTCCTGATAAATAATCGCCACTCCTGCCTCCAAAGCATCAGTGGGCTTTGTCCAATTCTGCTCCCGACCATTAACCAGGAGCGTTCCTGAATCTGCCTGGTGAGCTCCCCCCATTACCTTAATCAAAGTACTTTTGCCCGCCCCATTCTCTCCGAGCAAAGCCACACATTCCCCTTCCCCCAATTCAAAATCGACCGATTTGAGTGCATGCACACCAGGGAATCGTTTATCAATCCCCTTTAATTCAAGTAATTTAGTCTCTGCCTCTTTCAAAAAAAGAATTTAAAAATGGAGGCGATTAAGAACCTATTTAAGTAATTCCTCGCGAATTTTTTGGGCCGATTTAACACAGGCTTCTCCAATTTCTGCAAATCGATCACTGGTAAGTCGGGAAGAAGGTGCAATCACTGTAATCGCACCCACTGGGTAATGATAATCATCAAGGATTACCGCGGATACGCAATGAATTCCTTCCAAGCCCTCTGCTAAGTCCAATCCATATCCACGGGATCGTATTTCTTCCAAGTCCTCAGTCAGGAGTGAACGAGTTGCTAAAGTACGGGGAGTAAAACGCTTCAAATTAACCTCTTTTAAATACTGGACTAATTCATCCTCGGGCAACGAAGCTAATATCGATTTCCCAGGAGCACAGGAATAACAGGGAACTCGCAAACCAATCCGACCGGACACCTTGATCGCCTGGTCGGAAATACACTGTTCTAAAATCATCGCCTTCCCTTCAACCATCACCAGTAATTGAGCGGTCTCACCGGTCTCATCTCGCAGTTGTTTAAGTGAATCCCAGGAAGACACTACCAAGCTTTTATCATTAATTTGAGGCCTGGTTAAATCAGCCACCCGATTCGTTAACACATAACGGCGATCATCCTCTCGTCGATAAAGCCAACCACGCTTATGCATCGTATCATTAATTCGCCCAACACTATTAACCGGCAAAGACAAAGCCCGTGCAATTTCACTCGATGACTGCCCGGTACGAAAACGACCCAAATATTCCAAAATCGCCAAGGTACGCTCCGTTCCCTTGGCCGAGGCTTCATTTCTAATTAAAATGGTATCTGTCATAATTTAATTCCTAATATGGAAATTATTCCTAATGCGGGAAACCTTAGCTTTCAACCTTAAAATCAGGTTGGTTTATTTAAGCGTGGGATCATTCGCTCCGTCTTCTTGACGGTATAACTCAGTGGGAATAAGGACTTCTTTTGCCACTACATTCCCGCTGAAATAATCCATCATTAATTGAACCGTCTTTTTTCCGATCAAATCAGGAAATTGAATAGGGTCCGCAAAAATCTTTCCATCCTTAATCGCCTGTTTACCCTCAGGCTGTCCGTCAAAGGCAACAATTGTAACCTGATCCTGCTTACCCGCTTTTTCCAAAGCCGCCCGTGCACCGAGTCCGGATGGATCGTTAATTGCAAATATTCCCCTCAAGTCTGGGTGTGCCTGCAGGGTGTCTTCGGTTACCTTGTATCCCTCATCTCGCACTCCTCCACCATCAAGCTCAGCCACCACTTCGATTCTACCCGCGACCAGGCCTTGGTTATAGGCAGCAATCACTTCCTCAAATCCCCGAACGCGTAACTGACAGGAATTTGCCTGCGGAAAATGAATCACCAATACTTCCCCTCCCTGTGCGCCCAGAGCTTCAATCATGGCTTCACCTGCCAATTTCCCACCCTGTAAATTATCGCTCCCTACATGACTAACCACCTCGGCACCCTCGGCTATGCATTTTAAATCACAAGTAAAAACAGGGACACCCGCTTGGTTTGCTTTTTCAATCGCCGGGCCAATGGATTGTCGATCGCAAGGGTTTAAGATAATTGCCACTACTCCTTTGGTTAAAAAATCATCAATCTGATTGGCTTGTTTTTGAACATCGCGATCCCCATCAACCACCAACACATCGTATCCATGCTTCGCCGCCTCCTCCTTCACTCCCTCTGCAATCACATTAAAAAATGGATTCCCTAATGTGAGCACCGAAATCCCAATTGTTCCTTTACTTCCATTGCTATTTTCACTCTTCGAATTTTGTTCAGAACTCCCTCCCCCACAACTTGTAAACATCAGGACTACGAGTGAAAGTACTATCGCATATATTTTATTCTTCATTATTTTCCTTGCCGTATTGGGTTAATTTCTAAATTTGGAAATGTAACCATAATTGGAAAACAATGAAAGAACTAAACTTCAAGCAAGAACTCACCGCCGCTTTCGGACAACCTATTTCCGAAAATCCCACGCAAGTCATGATCGAGGCTGCCTATAAGCACCACAATCTCGACTGGCGTTATCT
>CAWUUU010000208.1:0-5516 GCA_963924995.1 uncultured Opitutales bacterium | reverse complement strand
CGCGGAATAGGAACCTCCGCTCTTGCCCTGCCATGGATGGAAAGCTTGGCGGTTGGTACCAAGAATTATCAAATCCCTCAGCGTGCGGCTTTTTATTATGTGCCCATTGGGGTGGTCAGGAAGACTTTCTTTCCGGGTGAGGAAAAGAGTGCGGTACAACAAAAGTTCACCAATGATAATTATGATGCAGAGAGTACCCGGTCGAATATCGAAGTCGGTCTGCATGACCTGCAGTTGACTCCAACCATGAAGCCCTTGGAGGGGCTGAAAGATAAGATTACTTTGATTACGGGGTTGGATCGTACTTTCCAGCCGGGTACGGATGTGCATGCCCAGTGCGCTTCCTGTTTTCTTTCCAGTGCCAGTCCATTTAGCCTTAAGCACACGCCTTATCCTCAGGCACGGAGCTTGGATCATATTATTGCTGATAAAATTGGTAAGGATACTCCTTTTAAGACCCTTGAATTTAGCTGTAACAATCACAAGGATAACAAGGAATCGATCCAATTTGATAATATATCCTGGTATGGAACGGAGCATGTGGCTCCCTCGATGCGGGATCCCTTGCTTGCGTACCGCAGACTTTTTAAATCGGATGAACGCAGTGCTTACCAGAACATCACTGACTTGGTGCTTGAAGATGCCCGTGCGTTGAAAAAAGATCTTGGCTATTCTGATCAGCAAAAATTGGGTGAATATTTTGAATCAATCCGTGCGATTGAGACGCAGATTTCACGATTGGATGGTATGAAAAATGAACTGAGCAAGGTCGATCTTGATATTCCGATGGACGGTAAAATGCCTAGGGGTGAATACATTCGCCTGATGGGTGACCTGATGGTTGCATCCTTGCAGAGCGGACTCACCAATGTGGCTACTTTTATGGTGGGGCCTGAAAGATGGGATACGCCTTATTTGTTCGAGAGTTTGTTCGATAAGCCCAAGAGTCATCATATGATGTCCCATAACCAAGGGAAATTTATTAAGGACCTGATCAAAGTGGATCAATTCTATATGGAGCAATTTGCTTACCTTTGCGAAAAGATGAATCGGATAGAGGAAGCTAATGGCAAGAGCTTACTCGACAATATTTTATTTACCTACGGTTCAGGTTTGGGAGATGGATCCACTCACCAATATAGTGCGTTGCCTATTCTCGTTGCCGGTTCCGGGGGAGGGAAATTCATTACCGGTAAGCACCTGAATGTCTCGGCCAAGTCCGGACTGGTCAAAAAAGTCGGGGGTACATACAAAACCCCTGAGGGCGGGGTTCCCTTGGCAAATCTTTGGCTTACACAGGCAAAGGCAATGGGCCTTAAACTTGATCGATTTGCGGACAGTACTGGAATGATTTCCAGTTTGTTCGCCTAGCTACTTGAGAAATCTCTTCGTTTGAGGAGGAGGTTTTTCTTTTTAACCGAAATCCTTTCTTTTAATTTTGAAGTATTCAGAATATATGAGTAAGCCCTTAATAATTTCATCACTTCTTTCCTCGACTCGGGAATAGTTTTCCCTTGTGCCGTGCCAAAGGGTAAGCAACTTCCCTCCGGATACCAGAGTGAAATCTCGGACATTCGAAGCGGTGGGTCTGTAACACCATTCCGAAAAAGTGGTTTACCGTTTTCGCAATATCCGAATTAGGGAGATTTAAGGTTCCAATTTATTGAGTTTTTTATCGGTAACAAAAGTACCAAAGGGAATAAGAGTTGCGATAAATAAGTAGAGGCCGAATCCGAACCTCCATTTGAATCTTTGCATACATAATGCGAGGAGTAAGCAGTAGCCTACGAAGAGGACACCGTGAGTCATTCCCACAAATTTTACCGCAAGGGGTAAACCCATGAAATACTTCATTGGCATGGCGATAACTAGTAAAATTAAGTAGGATATTCCTTCAATAATTCCAAGAATGCGCAGGTTTTTAATCATCGTGAATCAATACTGCTAACGGATTAGAAGATGGCAAGTATTTCACAGACTATTTAAGCCCTAATATTCAAGTTTTCCGAGCTTTTATCTTCTCTTTAGGCGAAGCCGAATTTGTAAAAACAGGGCAAGGCAAAAGGAGAGAATGAGACCAAATCCAATTGCTTCTTCTATTGGGGCATTAAATTCCTTGGGAATTTTAAGCATATTTGAATATTCTAAGATTAAATGCATCGGGATTATTGAAGTGGGGCAAATGGATAAAAGTTTCATGATCCCCTTAATGAATTCTTCTTCCCAACCCACAGCCAGTACCAGACAGGTGAGCAAAGGGGTAATCCATAGGAGACCCACGAAGCCCCAAAAGCCCAGGTTGAACCATAGTTCTCGAGCCGCCTGCAGGTAAAGGCTGACGGTTACAATCATGAGGATGGGAATGGTAATGGTATCAAGAACAGAAGGATATCCATTCCAAACTTCTGAACTAGCAATAAGATGGGTAAAAATTACATGCACGATTCCAGTCAATACTGCCAGTGAACAGGCAAACCAAGCACCACTGCCTTCATCGGCAGATCGGGGAACTCGATCAAGTTGTAATTTTTCCGATCGTTGGATTCCTTTGAGATAAAGATGCTGATTGGGGCAGCAGATGTTAATAAGGGAAAGAATTGCAAATAAGGAAAGTCCCCAAAAAATAGATTGGACTAGAATTAATTCATTCGCGAGCTCGCCGGTATTTCCGAAAGTATTAGTTGAGAATAAATCCCCGAGTAATCCACTGGCATTCCCCTTGGTGAAAAAAGTCCAAAGTGAACCGAGGAGAAGAAATTGAAAGATGGTATAAAGAATTAATCCTGCTGGTTTGGAAAAGGCGGGTAGTGCCTGATTTCTCCATTTTCGATAGGCGGTGACAAGGAGGGCGAGGATAATCAAACCCTGCATGAAGAAGGTGAAAGATGTGGGTGAAATTAAGAAGTCGAAAAAAGGAACATCCTCCCAAAATTGAACGGCTTTCATTTCGAATCGACCCAGTTTTTCAACTCCTTCAAATTTTAAAATAGGTAGGATTTTACCAAAATAAGTCGGGAGAATAGTAAGGAAGGAAAGAAAGGAAATTCCCGCCTGGCCTAATCCTGGTAAGACAACATAGAGCCCGAGGACGGTAATGCGAGAAACCCATGAGGCCGCCCTAGGCTTGGGGACAATTAAACCGACTCCATGGGCAGTGAGGTGGTAGAGAAATACAGAGCAGAAAAAGACTGCGTAGAGTTGTAAAATATTGGCCCAAGGGAGTTGGCCTACAATCACGCAGTGTAGAAGAAAGGGAAGGGTGAATAGAAACATGTAATATTCCCGAGCCGGTAAACCAAATACATAACCCAAAATTTTGGAAAGTGGATTCATCGGGGTCATTCGTTGGTAATCAAGCAGCCCAGACTCGCGCTCCTCAGCGGTAATGGCCGCCACCCGCCCGGTTCCAAGAAACATTAAGTAAAATCCTTGAAGTACAATTAGAAAAGTGAATGCATTTCGTGCCCCATTGATCTCGGAGGGTTCTCCTTTGTTCCAAGTCTTGGTAATTGGATCGAGTTGATATTGTGGTTTTTTTCCATCCAGGTAGGCACTCAAATAAATAGTGGAGCAAATAATGAGGGAAAATAAACCGGCTGCGATTAGGTGTTTGGGGCGTAAGCGTTCCCGAATACCTCTAATAATAAGTGGATTCATAATGCCTGTGTAGAGTGGGGCGAACCCGATTCAATTTCCAAAAAGAGATCTTCGACCTTGGATTGCTTGGTTGAATAGGAAACCACTTCGATACCTTCTCGCACCAAGTTGGCAAGAATGTGGGCGGCGTCGGATTGATCACCGCAGTGAGTTACTTCGAAAATCGTTTCGGATTGATCTAGCATGCGAAGGTCGGACAAGGATGGAATTTTTTCAATTACTTCCATAATATTGGAGGAAGGGGAAACCAGTTCAATTTTAAGTGTTTTGCTTGGGTTGTTTTGATGCGTAATTTCATCAATCGAGCCGGAGATGACCATTTTTCCATCGCGCATGATCCCAATTTCATCACAAAGATCCTCTAGTTCGGTCAGTACATGAGAGGAAACCAGAATGGTTTTTCCTTCGTTGGCTAATTGTCGAAGTAGTTTTCTTAAATCAATTCGTGCTTTTGGGTCGAGATTGGCTCCAGGTTCATCCAAGAGTAGAATAGATGGATCATGAACAAGGGTTTTGGCGAGAAGTGCCCGTTGTTTCATTCCTCGTGAAAGTGATCCGCAGAGTGCCTTTCTTTTACTGATTAAATCAGTTTGCACTAAGACCTGTTCGATTTTTTTCTTCCTTTTCTCATTAGATGCCCCGTAGGCATGGGAAAAAAGATCGCAAAACTCTTCGACTCTTAAATCGTCATAAACGGGAGGAAAGTCGGGCATATAACCAAGCATTCGCCTTGCGGACTCAGGATCGTGTAGAACGGAGGTAGTGCCCAGTAAAATTTCCCCATAAGTGGGTTCGATCAGAGTGGCAATTGCCTTGATCGTGGTGGTCTTACCTGCACCATTGGGGCCGATAAGTCCAAAGACGCTTCCCTGTTTTACAGAAAAGCTTAGGCTGTCCACGGCGACAAACTCGCCATAGTGAATTTTAAGATCAGTAATTTTGATCATATCTTGTCTATTGGGAAATAAATTTGCTCATGCGTCAACTTTTCCTTGCCTAAAATTCTCAATATTAGACATTAGATTGCTACATCCATTATTTAACTATGAAATTATTCTACATTCTTCTGACATCTCTCCTCCTCCTCTCTAATGCTAATGGGGAAAAAAACCTCTTCGATGGGAAGACTCTCAAGGGGTGGAATGGAGACCCGAAATTTTGGAGCGTGCAAAATGGAAGCATTGTGGGCCAGACCACAAAGGAGAATCCAACCAAGGGAAACACCTTTATTATATGGAAGGGTGGAAAAATGAACGATTTCGATTTGACCCTTGATTATAAAATCGAGGCCGGTAACAGCGGGATTCAATACCGAAGTTTTGTCAAACCGGGAAAGAATGATGGTTGGAGAATAGGTGGGTATCAAGCCGACTTAGAAGCAGGAGACAAATTTTCTGGGATTTGCTACGGAGAAGGTTTTCGGGGAATTCTATCGATGAGAGGAGAGAAAACGGTTCTTACCCTCGATGGTAAAGGAAAACTTAAGAAAGATATCAAGAAATTTGGTGACTCTGCTGAAATCGGGAAAGCGGTCAAGAAGGGCAAATGGAACCAATATCGAATCACTGCCAAAGGATTTCACTTTACTCATTATATTAATGGAGTGAAGACAACTGAGTTAATTGACAACGATGAAAAAACGCGTCGTAAGGATGGGTTGCTTGCCCTTCAATTACATGCGGGACCTCCAATGAAAGTGTATTTTAAGAACATTGTTCTTAAATAAATTCTTAGAGAGTGCTTCAGGGTTATTCATTGAAGCGAGTCGATCTACGCAGCGATACGGTTACCCAACCGACGGACGAGATGCGTGCGGTGATGGCCGCTGCTCGGGTAGGGGATGATGTTTTTGGAGAAGA
>CAWUUU010000207.1:0-8919 GCA_963924995.1 uncultured Opitutales bacterium | reverse complement strand
GTCCAGATCATATACTTTTATGGTGTCGGGGCGGAGACCAGTCATGACCGATGCACGGGTTGGGTTGCAGAGTGGCAATTGATTGTAGGCTTTTTGGAAGCATACTCCGGAAGCGGCCAATCGGTCTAAGTGAGGAGTCTTAGCAATTGGATCTCCGTAGCACCCAAGTGCACAGGAAAGATCATCTGCCGCTATGAAAAGAATGTTCGGCTTTTCTGCGAACCCTGAGAAATTAAAAAAGAAAATGCCGAGGAAAAGAAAGCCTCGGTTCATTTCTTCTTTTTCTTTTGAATTACGGGTCGTAGAGCAGATGGTTTGTTTGTTGGTCGCTTCATCTCCTGAGCAGGTCGCTTGTTTGCCTTGATTTCAGTAAGGTGAGAACCGTAGGCGATTTGCATCCTTTTCACTATTTCTGGGTATTGGGAAGCTACATTTTTTGTTTCTCCAATATCGGCAAGAGTATCATATAATTGAACTGGTTCGGGAGACGGTTTTCTTGTCTTGTCGTGGCGTTTCCCCCCCTTTCCCTCCTGCCAGGGATAAAATTTCCATTTCCCGCTACGAACTGTGCCTGGACCATGCATTAGAACATAGTTTTTATGCGGACTCTTGGCACCTGTCTTGCCAGACATTAGCGGCCAAATATTTTTTCCGTCTATTTCCCCCCCGGAAAGTTTTCCTCCGCTTAACTTGGCAAGAGTGGGCAATAGGTCGATCGAGGCAGTCACTTCACGGCAGGTCTTACCTGCGGGAATCTTACCGGGCCACCACATTACAGTGGGTTCGCGAATACCTCCGTCATAGACGCTTCCTTTCTTGGCCCGCAAGGGTAGGGAGCTTCCGACTGCAGCCCCGTTGTCACTAGTGAAGATTACCAACGTATTCTGCCCGATCCCAAGGGATTTAATGGTCTTGAGAACTTCACCCACTGACCAGTCAACCTCCTCTATTGCGTCCCAGATTAGTTTGCCGGTTCGGCCTTCGAAGTCCTTTGAAACTGCAAGGGGTAGGTGTACCATGGTATGAGGAAGGTAGAGGAAGAAGGGTTGATCTTGATTCTGTTGGATAAATTTTACTGACTCTTCGGTGTAGCGCTTAGTTAGAGTTTTTTGATTTGCTGGGTATTCGATTACTTCCTCACCTCGCATGAGAGGTACCCAGTTTCGTTTCTTATGGCCCGATTCGACTTCCTCTCGAGTTAGTCCTTCGCGGAGCAATAAATTCTTGGCTAATTTGTTGGCCGGATCGATCCACATGTCGTTGCTGTAGGGTACACCGAAATAACTTTCAAATCCCTGATAAGTCGGAAGGCAAGGCGGTAGGTGGCCAAGGTGCCACTTGCCCACGCAGGCGGTTTTGTATCCGTTCCCCTTGAGCATATCTGCAATGGTCTGCTCCTGCGGGTGTAAACCGTGAGTGCTTTGGGGAAACAAGACTGCGTTCATACTTAGTCTTTGGTAATGAGCCCCAGTCAAAAGGGAAGTTCGTGATCCGGAGCAAACGGCACAACCCACATAGAAGTCGGAAAAGATCATTCCCTCTTCGGCCATATTGTCGAGGTTGGGAGTCTTTGGACCGGTGGCTCCGTTGAAGCCGACATCTCCATAGCCCATATCATCGATAAAGATGATGACGATATTTGGTTTTTTGCTTTTCGCCCAGATTGAAAAGACGAAAGAAATAGAAAGTAAGAAGAGGGCAATTTTTTTCATGAGTGAACGGTTTTGATGAGTAAGAATTTATTTTTAAAGAGGTCGTACGACGAGGGATTGGAGTTTCCAACTTCCGGCAGGTTCAACTCCTAGATGTGGAGATGCATCAAGAATTAATCGCTCACCCGCTTTCAATACTCCCAAATCGCTAATTATACCCTGTTGATCTTTGGAATCGTTATCTGCATCTACACAATAAATAGCTAGAGGTGAACGGTTACCTTTTATGACCGATCCACCGCATGTCCCTTTACCAGCCTTCAGCGCGACTGACTCGATTAACACATCCTGTTCGAAACGTAGTGCGATCCCTTCACCTGAATCAATCCGTGAGGATTCTTTTCCGGCAATGCCTAGGCCATCTTTTTCCTGTATGGGTAATCCTCCTTTTCCAGAAATGCTCAGGGTGAGGGGAGCCGGGATTGGCATCGGTTTCGTCCAATCAAAAGTGATTCGTTTTTTAGGAGCAAAGCGAACAAATCGATGACCACCGACAGTTCGATGAAGTAAGGCGATAGAAAGTAGTTTCTTGATTAGGGGTTTTAGTTTTTCATCCCGCAAAAGATTGGTTTTCTCCATTGGATCACGAGCAAGATCGTATAATTCGACCGGTTCGGGCGTCCCTTTGCGAAGGAGGGATGCATCGAAAAAAATCTTCCACTTCCCTTGAAAGACTTGTCCTCTGACCTTTGGGTCGTCCAGTCTCATAGCGGAGGCAGCCCCATCTTTACTTTCCTTATGGTCATTGTAAAACATCGGCCGATTTGGAAGTTTTTTATTTCGCCATGCGGGGAGTATATTATAACTATCTTCCCCTCCTTTTTCACCTTTTCTCAGATCGGGTAAAGAGATTCCCATAATTTTTGAAAAAGTTGCATATAAATCCTGTAGACCAATGAGATGGTCGTTTTTTATGCCTTCCGTGCTTGAATTTCCATCCCCCACTTTTCCTTTGGGCCAAGAAATAATGAAGGGCACACGATGTCCGCCTTCGTAGCAACTTCCTTTATTACTCCTGATTGGTCCGGTGGCCGATTTAGTGTTTGCCTCGGCTCCATTATCCGAGGTGAAGATCACGATCGTATTCTCGATTAATTTGCTCCCTTCATGTCTCGGATCATCGTTGTTTTCGAGATATTCAATCAGGCGGCCAAGGGCGACATCATTTTCATAAATATAGTCCAATCGTACAGAGGTCGGTTTCCCTGAGACTGATTGACCCGCTCCTTTAACCGATTTTCCTCCAATCTGTTTATCAGGGGTATAGGGTCCATGGTTAGAATTGCTCGGATAGTAGAGAAAGAAGGGTTTACTTGCTGAGTCTGAGCCAGTGAGGTGGTCAGTAAGAAAAGATATGGCATGGTTTGAATGTCGGCTACCTAGGGAATGGAGATCATAGGCGTCCTTTCCCTTTTCATGCAATTGCTTACCCTTTTGATTCGAGCTTACGGAAATACGATTATGGATATGGCCTGGCCCGATACTCTGGTTTTGCGTATTAGCGGTTCGGTTTTTTTTCTTTCCTGTTTTTGGCGCGGTAGTTCCTGCATCGGGGCCGGAGGTTCCATGTGAGCGCGAGGTGAATCGAGCATAGTCAAAGCCGTGATTACATGGGCCATCAAAGACGGGTTTGGTCAGGTCTGCATCCTCCCAACCGGCAGCCGGTTTTCCATTTGATTGAGTATATCTTATACCTAGATGCCACTTTCCCACCATGGCGGTGGCATAACCCTGAGAGCGAAAGAGAGTGGCAAGAGTGGGTCGGCTTTGTTCGATTAAAGGATCACCCTGCACCCCGAAGAGTACCCAATATTTCATTCGTGCCCGCCAGGGGTAACGACCTGTCAGTAAGCCGTACCGTGTCGGTGTACAGCGAGATGCAGGAGTATGTGCGTCGGTGAAGAGCATCCCCATATTGGCCAGTTTTTCCATCGCTGGAGTATGGATTTGCTGATCATCCGTATTCTTGGAGAAGAACTGATAGGCGGATGTGTCACCCATGCCCATGTCATCTGCCATGAAGAGGACGACATTCGGCCGGTCGACAATTTGACTGAGTGCAAGAAGGGGAAAAAGAAAAAGGCTTAGGCTGGCTTTCATAAACTCACCCTATTTAGGTCATTCTATTCGTTGCAAGTAAATTGACTTTCCTTTGACTCTTAAATTCCCGTAGGTGGGGACTGAACCTAGAAGAGGATGTCCTTCTCTAAAAAAATACTTCGAGAGAAGGCCCCGAGGCTTCGGGATGATAATCGCTGGCAAAGGCATGAACTAATCCACTTCCTTGTATTTCGGTTGTTTCTCTTGTTATGATAAAAGTATATTCGCTTTGGTTATTTTCTTTTAAAAAGCTAAGTAGTTCGGGAGTCTCAATCACGATGGACCCTCGTTCCTGGCTTCGTGGAATTTCAAAATTTCCCACTGGGGTTGCTGATTGAAGAGTTGGGGAGTCATCCCATTTTAAGTTTTCTCCCCATTGAATATCAGCGAATCCGGCCAGGGCGAAAATTTTAAAACGACTGATTTTGGGTAGGTATACCCGATGGCCCATTCCACACGGAACGAGGTTTAATCTAAGCTTTGCATTTTTTACCTTTTTCCAATCCACTTCACCAATAAGAAAGTTGAGAAGAGATCTTCTTTCGTATGGTTTTCCTCCAGTGTCTAGCTTTACCATCAGGTAATCACGATCTAAGTATTCAAAGGCATCGTTGCGAATGATTGATAGGTTTTTTCCCTGAGTTTGGATTCTGATATTTTTGTGGTGCAGTGGGAGGGTAGGAAGAGGTTCTTTTGAGTTGAGTGAGTTATTTTTGAAAATACCCACAACTCCTAAAGTGGCGGATTCGTTTTGTTTGAGGAATAGTGATTCCCCGCCTGGTGAATGCAGAGATATTTCTCCGTCCAGAACCTCAAAGTCAGATTCTTTCCCATTTCTGTTAACAGACACTGCAAACGCGGTTCCGTGATCCACGGCATAACCGTCAGGTGTCGATAGTATAAACCCATGTGCTGTTTCGGGTACATTGACGACTGCGGTACCGGCATGTAGCTTTCCTCGCATAGGGGTTTCAAGTTCTATTTTTGACGGTGCTTCAAGGGTTACCTCGGCACCGGATAAAAACCGTATTGTTGCGACTCCGGATTTTAAACTCATTATTCCGGGTTTAAGTGTGCTTCCGGGAGTAGTGGGTAAGCTGCTTTCCCAGGCAGCATTTTCATTCGATACTAGTGTCGCGATATCCCTGGATTCCTGAGACTTGGAATCGTAGAATAAAAATGAAAGTGCCCCTATTCCCAAAACCAAGCAAGCGGCCAGTGCCATTAACTTGTAGTTGAATAAGAGAGGCTGGGTAATAGTAATATTTTCGTTGGGCAAATTTGAACTGAATTCCTCCTCGAGGGCTGTAACCACATTCGCTTGTTGATAAAATTCGCGGCGTAATTCGGGCTTGTTCTTAAGCAACTCATCGAGTTCAGTAACTTCCTCCTTTGTTATCTCTTGATTAAGGTAGCGATTGATTAATTCATTTTCTCGTTTCATGACTAATTTATTTTGGGTACTGAAGGATCGTTGGCGACCTGCTGGGCACACTTGGATAAGGTTTGGCGAATCCGGTAGATCCATTGGTAGAAGCCATTTATACTTCTGCCGAAATTTTCGGCGAGGCTAGGGGTGTCGTTTTCATTCTGATACATTGCCTCCAATGCTGAGCGTTGTTCCACTTTTAATTTCTTAAGACAATATTGAAGAACCGCTTCGCGTTCCAAGTCAAATTGTTCGGACTCATGGTCAGTTTCCTGGGCCATTAATTCGACCGTTTCTGTGGAGAGGACGAGGCGTTCCCGTTCGCGTGCTAAATCTCTTCGCCAGGCTAAAACTTCATAACGGGCCACCACAAAGGCCCAACGACGAAATCCCTCATCTGCTTTTAATTGGTCAAATTTCTTCCATAACACGATGGCAATTTTTTGCATCACATCGAGTGCATCTTCCCTACGATATACCAGTCTTCTCACGTAGGCATGTATTGAAGACTCATGTGTTGTGAACAAGCCTAGAAATCGGCTATGGGTTTCTTCTTCTTGGGGAGATGGCATTAGGATTATTAATTATCTAATACACTCCGCTAAAACTTAAGATTTAACGAAACAAAATAACAGTTAATTGATTAGGTTTCGATTTATTTACTTTTTACCGTCAAGAAACCTACGAAGTTTTGTAGTTATCTGTTTTGGCTTGAGGAAGAGTTGCCCCCGGTTTTCCTGAAGGTAGTTTCTCGCGTTAGGTAAATAGCCATCAAAGCATTTCTTTTCGATTTGGGTCGTTTTCTCTTTCTTTCCTCCCATCTGAATGGAAATAATATCCCCAGATAGGTCAATGCGTGCACCGGATGGCAAGTCTTGTAACATTGACTCTGCAATTCGTTCCTTGTCCGCATGAACCATTGGGGTTTGGAGTGTTAGGAGGTTTCCATCTAATTGAATAAAGGAAAAACCTTCTTCAATTTTCTTTTCGATCAAATTAATAGTTTCTGAACTGAAGGCATTTTTAACAATTTTCTTTTCCAATTCCTCTCGCATTTGGGGAATGTGTGCTTTGGTCTGGCGTCTAATCACTTGGTTGGTCAGTTCCAGGATATGAGCAAAATTCTGAATCCTGAGTGCTTGTGCCCCACAAACCCGCCCTTTGTTATCCTCATATAAGCCAATGTTTTGGACTTCTACATTTTTAATAAGGGCCTCGATCAAATCTTTCTCTGGCTGTCCGAATTTTCCTTGAACATTATTTTTTATAATGCTTTCAAGCATTTCAGAAAGGGATTTTGGATTGTATTCAAATATCCAATTGCTAAAGAAGAACGCCCGTTTTTCTTTCAAAACAGATTCTAATTGCCCGATTTGTTTCTGATTTAGCTTATCTTTTGTCGCATAGTCATCAGGGTCATTCTGTGAATTGTGTCCATTGTTTATGTTTCCGAAAATTCCTTGGTATCTTAAGGTAATACGAAGTTCATCTTTTTCTGCATCGTGCGAGTAGACCAGTTCTTGGTTTTCGAATTCCATGCACGAACTAAGTGCAAAACAGGTAAAAAGGATGAGGAGGGTGGAAGGCGTAAAGGATTTCATTCAATTACGATAGAATGAGGATTTCCCCTTTGGCAAGGGATAAAGATTGGTCGGAAATCTTTCTAATTCAAGGAGGCAACCATTTCCAAAGTGAGCTTTTCTCCGTTTGGTTTTTCCATCGGTAAAGAAAACTTTTCACCAGGCTGTACTGCTTTTATAAATATCACCCCACCATCTTTGAATGACTTGGTCCTATTCATTTGATTTGATGAATCTCCCAATCGAAGACCGACCCAAGCTTTCTTTTCTCCTTTTTGGATGAGTGCAGACGGTGGTGATTTGGATAAGTCCATTTCGAGAAGTTTGTATCCGGAAGCGAACTTTCCTTCTTCCACCCAAAAGTTTCCTTCGGGAGTGGATAGGGAGGCATAGGCTTTTCCGCGGATTCTAAAAGTACCACTCATTTGGATTTTGTTAATCCAGTCATCCGCAATGTTTTGATCCGATTCAAAAGGTTTGTCTTCAAATAATCCTAAAATTTCAACTTCTTGATCAAGTTTCTCCGGATCATGGATTCCCACAAAAGCGTAACCTTGAATCAAAAGTCCATTGGGAGTCTCCAAAACTTTGAATTTTATACGAAGCCCATCCTCGAGCTTTTTATCGACTCCTTCTGATCTTTTTTCCTGGGTAATACAGATGACCGCTTCCTGCCCCAAAAGGGTTGTGATCGTGGGTGCAGAAAGAATGTTTGGATCTCCTTTAGAATGGGTTTCAATGAATTTGGATCGAATTGTAACCTGCTTTTGAGGTGGCTCTGTATAAGCAGAGGTTTGAAACCCGAAAGTAAGGACGGTGATAACAAGGAACAGAATAAATTGCATTTTAGTAATCATTTTTCTAAGGGTGGAATTAAAAATAGGAAGATAAGTTTATTGCACCTGAAATAACTAGCACCAAACTAATATTTCTAATCAGCAGAAGTACATGTCAAAATGCATTTATGGATTACCAGTTATATAAAGACGCTTGTATGCGGAGCTGTGGGTAATTGAAACTTTCCCATTTTGGATTGTACAAAAGCGGACTACCATATCGAACTCCTCGGCTTTTTTAGTTCCTTCTTCTACGCCCAATATCATCAGGGCTGTGGCCCACGCATCTGCATCCCGAGCCATGGGCGCGAAAGCATTGACCGCAATCAGTTTATTCTCAACCGGCCGTCCTGTTCGCGGATCAATCAAGTGAGATGCACTTCGGTTGGAATCTGGATTGGGTTTAGTGAGTTGGTAAGTTCCGGATGTTGCCACCGCATAATTTCGAAGGGGTACGGATACGAGTTGACCCGATTCTTCCCCACCGTTTTCCAAGCCGATCACCCAGCCCTTTCCTTTTCTACCTTTACCCTGTGCTCGGACTTCTCCTCCAATTTCGACAAGATAATTTGTAAAGTTCCAACGATCAAGCAGTGTGCAGATCTGGTCAATAATTTCTCCTTTAGCCGATCCCGAGAAATCAAGTTGTAGAGTTGGAAAGTTTTTTCGGACCAACGCTTTGGGCAGAAGTTCAACATTTTTTATCCCGGTTAAGGATAGAGCCTCTTCAATTTGCTTATCGTTCGGGATGGTTGATCGGGTTTTGCCGACTGGTCCGAACCCCCACAAGTTAACCAATGGAGCGATGGTCGGATCAAATACTCCTTCGCTTTTCTGGTGCATCCATTTGGAATGTTTTAGGAGAGTAAGCAGTTGTGGGTGGATGGAAATGGGTGCGGTGGTAAGGGCCGCATTGAATTGATAAAGTTCCGCATCCGGACGCCAATGGGAAAATATTTTGTCGGTCTGTTCTAGTTTCTCGACGATGTCTGTTCTTAAGTCCTTTTGATCTAAGTCTCTATCAGTGAGAATCTTGACTGTCCAAGTGGTACCCAGGGATTTCCCTTTCAGGTTAATAAGGAAAGGTTCATTAGAGACGGTTTTTTCCGTACATCCAGAGGGCCAGATAATAAAGGCCAAGAATATGGGGACGACTATTTTCAAGCGAATAAATAAAGGAGTAGGGAAAGAAAGAGGAGTCCAAAACTCAGGTAATCCCTCCGGGTCCAGCCTTGATCGTTTTTTCCAAATTCAAATAATTT
>CAWUUU010000206.1:0-3044 GCA_963924995.1 uncultured Opitutales bacterium | reverse complement strand
CTTTCCCGCCGAGAGAGTTTTGGCGTATCCGTTTTAGAAGCATCCGCAGCTGGCCTGCCTGTATTAGCCTCAGACATACCCGGATTACGAGAAGTCTATCTCGAAAATGAGACTGCTCTGATTGTTAAGGTTGATGATTTGGAAGATACCACCGCGAAATTATTACGACTGGTCGAGGACAATAGTTTACGAAAAGAATTAGGAGAAAAAGGTAGAGAATTTGTAAAGTCCCGATATGAGTGGCAACAAAATGTAGAAACACTCAACTCTTTCTATTCCATTGACTTTAGCTAACTTTCACCATGCGAAAAATTGCTGCTTGTCCTCATTTGAAACCGTTGCGATGGAAGATGGTATCTTAAATATACAAAGCTTAAGAAAAAGTAACTGCTAACGCTCGGGAGCCAAGGGAGTCGAATTGGCCGAGATGGGCTTAAAATCATCGGAAAAACGCAAGTGGATTGATTTGGCTTCCAGTAAATAAAACCTTTGGTCTTATCAAAATTGTATCGGGCTTTACACGAGGACAGCCTTGTGTTCATTTAAATTAAGATTAATTTAAAACCTACTCTGTGAAACTATTATTTTCTTGATTATGAAACTACTCATTCCCACCGCCCTTATTAGTTTGGCCTTGTCATTGATCTCCCACATGTTCGCCCAAAACGGGGACAAAAAGGGAGAGGAGAATATTATATCTTCGCTCAATTGGAGGAAATGGTCCCCGGAGATAGTCCCGGTTTTCTCGCCCCAGGAATCGCTTTCTCAATTTAAGGTGGCTCCCGGGTTCAAGGTTGAGCTTGTGGCCAATGAACCCATGGTGAAGGATCCTGTTTTTATTGATTGGGATAATCAAGGTAGAATGTGGGTTTGTGAATTAAGAACTTACATGATGGACTTGGATGGAACGAGGGAGAACGAACGCATGAGCCGGGTGATGGTTCTTGAAGATACTGATGGCGATGGTCAAATGGACAAGTCCACTCCTTTTTTAGATGATATGCTTAATGTCCGCTGCCTTTCTTTTGTGGAGGGCGGAGTTCTTGTGGTTGAATCAGGAGCTTTGTGGTTTTGCCAGGATAAGGATGGTGATCTTCGATGTGACGATCGTACGAAGTTGTTGGATTTTGCCACCTCAGCTCACGATAATATCGAGCATGCCGAGAATTCGCTTCACTTTGCCTTGGATAACTGGATGTACAATTCCAAGTCATCGCGCAAACTTGCTTGGCGAAAAGGCAAGCTGATTGAAATGCCCGCCCGGGGCAGGGGGCAATGGGGTATGGGCTCGGATGCATTTGGCCGTCTTTACTTCAATTCTAACAGCCAGTGGTTCGAAGTCGACTGGTCGCTCTACGATCGGCAATGGCCGAGCAAGGGAAGTTCTGTCCGAGCCCCCACCAACCGGGTCTTTGGGATTCGTCCCAATACTGCCCTTAATCGAAATTATAAACCTGGGCGCATTCTTGAGGATGGTCGCGTGGCCAGCGTCACCACCATCAGCGGCCTCGCCGTTCACAGTCATGGAGCTTACGGGACGGATTGGGAGGGAACGATTTTTTCAATGTCTCCGGGCACCAATACCGTGGGTGCCTTTGTGCCAGAGAAACCCTTTCCTGCTTCTGATAAGTATGTTCATAAGCTCTACCCCGATGCGGTTTGGAAGGAACGCGAATTTCTTGCCAGTACCGATGAGCGTTTTCGTCCGGTCAACGCCTCGATGGGGCCCGACGGCTGCTTATATGTAGTCGATTTTTATCGTGGGGTCATTCAGCATAAGCGTTATCTGACATCCTATTTGCGTCGCCAATCTGCGGAGCGTCAATTGGACAAACCGATTGGCTTGGGTCGAATTTATCGGATTGTTCCTGATGGCCATACATTGCATGCTCCGCCTGTAGACTTGCTCTCTGGTTTGTCACATCCTTACCTCTGGTGGCGTCTCCGTTCACAAAAACAGATAGTCGAAGGAGATCAACAAGACTTGGTCGTTCCTGTCACTAATTTGGCTAAGGATGAAAAGGCCAGCGCTCATGGTCGTGTGCATGCCCTTTGGACTTTGGCCGGGCTGGGGAAATTGAAGGAACACACGGTTCGACAAGCGATCGAAGACGATGATTGGTTCGTTTCTATGACCGGATTACGCCTTGCCGGCGAATCGAAGGGAGTGGCTGATTTCTTTCCCGATGAATTTAAACAATTTGCCTCAGAAGTAGAAAAGCGAAATAAAGCTCTGCCCACTCTCGTTTCTTATGCGGGGATAGTGAGTAAGACCGGTTACCCTTCACGGTCGGTTAAAATATACAAGGACAAAGAAGCGGACTGGATCAAGAAGGATAAGAATTTACTTACATCCTATCGTAAAGGACGTGATAAATACTCGGTTAGTTGTGGAGCCTGTCACCAAGCGGATGGAAAAGGATTACCCAATATGGCCCCCGCCTTAGCCAAGAGCGACTGGGTTACAGGTGAGCCCAATCGCTTGATAGGAGTGGCAGTTCACGGACTAATGGGTCCGATCAAGGTGAACGGTAAATTGGTCGAGGATGTTCCCCCAATAATGCCTCCACATGGTTTTATGAAGGACGATCAACTGGCCTCCATTTTGACTTATGTTCGTAATGCCTGGGGAAATCGATCTGGTCTCATTTCCAATCAAGATGTAGCCGGATATCGGAAATCCGAATCTGCTCGAACCGCCCCCTGGACGGAAGTAGAATTTTGATTTGTTTTGGTCATTTGGGACCTGGTTACTCTCGAAAGCGATGAGATAAGACTCGGTAGGCGTATTGCGATCAGTAGATTGCCGCGTCGTCTTGTCGTCCTCCTCGCAATGACAGGGAATATAAACTTTTATAGATTCATTCCACGCTTGCTCCGTCGACAACTTCAAAGCCTTCGAATTCGGGATGACCTAGGTAAAGATGACCCCGGTTGCCGGCTCCTGAATGAGCTTTTCGAAAGGCTTCGGAATTAGTCCAATTTTCAAAGTGAATTTCGTTTTCCCATTGGGTATGAGAGGCGTAGAGTACATGATCGTCCCG
>CAWUUU010000205.1:0-3438 GCA_963924995.1 uncultured Opitutales bacterium | reverse complement strand
TTTGATGTTTCAGGAGTTGTCCCCTTTGATATTACCCAAATTCCTCCTGTGGTTCATAAACATGAGAAGATCGTTATTATTAACGCCACTTCTTTAGGGTTAAACCCAAGCGACCCGTCTCCACTTTCTCTTGAGGGTTTCTCGAGCTCTACACGCGTGTATGATATGATTTATAATCCGGCTGAAACTCCCTTACTGAAGGAAGCAAAGTCTCGAGGATTGTCCTTTGAAAATGGCTTATCAATGCTTGTATTTCAAGCGGTTCGATCGTTGGAGATTTGGACTAAGCAAGAGATTTCCGAAGAGGCAATGTTTTCAGGGGCTCGATCTGCAATTAACTTGTAAACTCCGGTGGCTGAACTTCTTTTAAATTCCTCGGTTTTACCTTACATCGGTTTTGGTATCGGAATTATTTTTGGTAGTTTTCTTAATGTATGTGCCCATCGAATACCCATTGGTAAGTCAGTCGTTTTACCTGCCTCCCATTGTCCGAGTTGTGGAACCAATATTCCCTGGTTTAGAAATATACCTTTGATTACATGGTTGTATCAAAAGGGTAAGGCTAATTGTTGTAATTACACTATACCGATTCGTTATTGGTTAGTGGAGGTTTCAGTGGGATTGATTTTTGCCTACTTTACCTACTTATATTCTTTGGATTTAGATCTTGTCTCTTTGATTGCTAGGATTCTTTTTTCTTGGGTCATGATTGCGGTGATTGTGATTGATTTTGAGACAATGCTTATTCCTGACCGATTTAGCGTCGGGGGTGCAATGTTGGGTGTTTTGTTCTGTTTTCTATTTCCCGAGCTGAATGAAATTTTTTCTAACCATTCCATGGCATCGCATTTTGCGAGTGGGTTCTATTCGATGCTCGGTTTGTTGGTTGGTTCTTCTCTGCTTTACTGGATTGGTGTTCTTGCTCAAATTGCTTTTGGTCGGGAAGCGTTAGGGGAGGGGGATGTAAAATTATTGGGTTGCATCGGAGCGTTCTGTGGTTGGAAAGGGGCAGTATTTGCCATTTTTGGCGGGGCATTTTTGGGTACTGTTTTATTAGTGCCTTTGATGCTTTCCCAGAGATTTTTTTCTAAGAGAGGTCCTCAAAGTAGCTCAGAACAGGAGTTACAGTGGGGAGCTGAGGTTCCGTTTGGACCTTATTTGGCGATTGCAGGGATGGTTTATTTTGGAGGAGCTTCTTCATTTATTGATCCGTGGTTTGATCCCATTTTGTGGTTTTTTCATAATACTTCATTGCTCTAAACTTTTTAACATTGAAAAAACCGTTGGTTTTATTCATTTCATAAGGTTTGGATAACTTACTCAATCCTTTATTTTATGAAGAAACTCCTAGTCGCCAATCGTAGCGAAATTGCAGTCCGTATTTTTCGTTCTGCTACCGAATTAAATTTGCATACTGTTGCAATTTACGCAGAAGAAGATCGTTTTGGAGTCCATCGATTCAAAGCGGATCAGGCTTACCTTGTTGGTAAGGGGAAAGGCCCAGTAGCCGCTTACCTCGATATCGATTCTATTATCACGCTCGCTAAGGAAAAGGGCGTGGATATGATTCACCCGGGTTATGGTTTTTTGTCCGAGAATGCCCATTTTGCTCGTGCCTGCGAAGATGCGGGAATTACTTTTATCGGTCCACGCCCTGAATTACTTGAAAGTATGGGGGATAAAGTTGCCGCAAAAAAGGCAGCACTCGAAGCAGGTGTTCCCACATTACCCGCTACTCCAACTGCGGTATCTAAACCTGCAGAAGCTCTTAAATGGGGACGTAAAATTGGCTTTCCTTTAATAATTAAAGCTGCATTTGGCGGTGGTGGTCGCGGTATGCGAGTGGTCAATAAAGAAGAGGAGTTAAAACCAATGCTCGAGGAAGCACAGGGTGAAGCCGAACGAGCTTTTGGAAATTCAGCGGTTTTTCTTGAGAGGTATGTGGGGCGAGCCAAGCATTTAGAAGTTCAAATTTTAGGTGATCGTAAAGGAAATATTGTTCATTTGCATGAACGAGATTGCTCAGTGCAAAGAAGGTATCAAAAAGTCGTTGAAGTGGCTCCCTCGATTGGCTTACCTAAAGAGGTTGTGGATAGTCTTTGTAAGGCGGCGGTCGAACTTGCCCGAAAAGTTGGGTACGACAACGCAGGAACAGTTGAATTTCTTTTGGATCAAGATACCAATGAGTGGTTTTTTATCGAAATGAACCCTCGTATTCAGGTCGAACATACCGTGACTGAACAGATTACGGGAATTGATATTGTTCGATCTCAAATTCTTGTGGCGATGAACAAGCCTTTACACGGAAAGGAAATTGGAATACCTGTTCAGGATAAAATTCCGCGTAATGGTTGTGCGATCCAATGTCGAGTTACCACAGAGGATCCAGAGAAAGACTTTACGCCTGATTATGGGAAGATTTTGAGTTACCGTTCAGCCGCTGGGTTTGGTGTCCGCTTGGATGGAGCAATGGGAGATACCGGTGCGATTATCACTCCTTTTTATGATTCTCTTTTAGTCAAACTGACTACCTCAGGACCAAATTTATCACAGGCTTTAAGTCGGATGCATCGCGCTCTTCGGGAAATGAGGATTCGTGGAGTAAAAACAAATATTCCTTTTCTTGAGAATGTAATTAATCATAAAGATTTCGTTGAGGGTAATGCGACCACTCGGATGATTGACGTGACACCGGATCTCTTTCGTTTTAAACCAAGAAGGGATCGAGCTTCGAAATTACTCAGTTATCTTGGAGAAATTATTGTAAATGGTAACCCACAAGTGAAAGGGCGTGCTCGAATGGAGTCACCACTTCCTTTAATTGAACCTGAATATGATGCGAAACTTTCTCCTCCTCGTGGCACTCGGGATCTGCTTCTAGAAAAAGGGCCGCAGAAATTTTCCCAATGGATGCTTGATCAGAAACCCCTCCTTGTTACTGATACAACTCTGAGAGACGCCCACCAGTCTCTTTTTGCTGCACGAATGCGAACCTATGACATGGTTGCTGTTTCTGACTTTATTGCCCGACGGGCTTCCGGGCTCTTTAGCTTGGAAATGTGGGGTGGTGCGACTTTTGACACCTGTATGCGGTTTCTTGGAGAATCTCCCTATGAACGTTTACGCCTCTTAAGAGAAAAAATTCCCAACGTCCTTTTTCAGATGCTTCTTCGTGGGTCGAATGCAGTGGGCTATGCCAATTATCCAGATAATGTAGTTCGAGAATTTGTGATTCATTCTTCCGAAGCGGGTATGGATATTTTCAGAATTTTTGATTCTTTAAATTATCTTCCGAACTTAAAGGTGGCGATGGAAACAGTAAGCGAGCAAACGAATTCGCTATGTGAGGCATCTATTTGTTTTACGGGTGATTTTACAGATTCTACGGAAGAAAAATACGCACTCAAATACTATGTCGACCTTGCCAAAGAATTAGAA
>CAWUUU010000204.1:0-2813 GCA_963924995.1 uncultured Opitutales bacterium | reverse complement strand
CTGCAAAACTCCAGGCATTACGGGATGCCCGGGGAAATGACCGGTAAAGAAGGGCTCATTAATGGTCACATTTTTGATTCCAACCAAAACTTCATTGCCTTCGATCGAAATCACGCGGTCAATCATTACAAAAGGAAAGCGGTGTGGTAAAACATCAAGAATGCGTCGAACATCTAATTCAGTCTCTTCGGGTAAAACTACTGATTTATTAGTTTTCTTTTCAGGGGCAAGTTGTCCCTTTCGCTCCATCCTCTCCGCAATCTTTTTTGTCAGGTCTGAATTTAGAGAATGCCCCGGCCGAACAGCAATTATGTGAGCTTTAATTGGTTTTCCAAGTAGAGCAAGATCGCCAACAATATCTAAGATTTTATGGCGGACAAATTCATCTTCAAATCGAAGCGGTTCTTTAGATAGAATTTTATCACCCTTTATCACAATCGCACTATCCAAGCTACCTCCCCGGATTTTCCCTAGTTTAAGTAATTCTTCTATATCTTCATAAACAGTAAAAGTCCGTGCGGGGGCAATTTGGGCAACAAAAGTCTCAGGATCCAAGTCAATGGATAAATGTTGTACATGACTGCCTCGATCGTCCGCGGAGGTACAAGTGATACGAAATCCATCATACGGAAGTGCAATCATTGAACGATTGCCAGAAGTAACCGATAGAGGTTCAGGTAAAATATAGTAATCCCTGTCCATATCTTGCTCTATTGGTTCCGCTTCCAAAACTAGGTTTACAAAAGGACGGGCAGAGCCATCTAAAATTGGTGGTTCACTTGCATCTAATTCAATAACCGCATTATCAATCCCACAACCTGTAAGTGCACTTAACACATGTTCAATGGTGTGAACTTTGGCATTTCCATTTGAAATTGTAGTACTTCTAATTAGTTCAGTAACATTGGATGAAAGAGGAATAATTTCTGGTTTTCCAAATAAATCAACACGCCTAAATACAAATCCGTGGTTCACTTCTGCAGGTTTGATAGTCAAAGAGACTTCTTCTCCTGTATGAAGAGATTTCCCCTTAATTGAACGCTCTTTACGGATGGTCCTTTGTTTAGTCGGCATATTAGGTGATAATTTCTAAAACAAGCCTGCCTATCTGTAAAGAAGGAAGAGCATTTTCAATGCTTGCGATTGATCAGGGTTAATCGCATTATAAAAAATGTGAGAACCAAAAAAAAAACTCTCTCCCAGCGGTGGAAAAAAGAGTACTATAGAATGGTAGATGGGATTGTACGGTCACACGCAATGCAAAAGTTTTTCATGCGAATGGTTTACTTGATCTGTTTTGTCACAACAGTAATTCTTACGACTTTATTGTATCTCAATTCCTGAAAAGAAATTTTACTTATTTTCCAAGAAAAGGTAAATCATTTCGAAAAGAACCATCCATCAGAGTTTTTTTCCAGGTCTTGTAAGAGTTAATTTTTTCGACTTCATCGAGAGAAGAGTCTTCTACAAAATCCATCAATCTCAAGTAACCATTTTCTTGGAGATAATCTCCTAGTTTACTATTAGAACTCGGATGACCAATCATAGAAAAGACTAATTGTTCTGCTTCAATAACGCGTTTCTTTTGATTACCAGTAACTAAAATGACCCCAAGAGATCGAATTTGATTAATTTGATCTTGGGTATTTTGATTCTTTAAGTCTAAGCAATTTCCGGAAAGTGAAAGTCTTTTGAGATTTTTAAGTTCTAGAAGTGGTTTTACTGAATAGATAAAATTATTTGAAAGGGATAACACTTGAAGTCTATTAAATTCTGCAAGTGCCTTAACATCAACAAACTGGTTTCTTTGTAAACGAAGTTCTTTCAATGAGGTTAACCCTTGAATCGGCCGTAAATCAGAGATCCGATTCTCGACAAGATATAAATATTCAATTTGAGGCAATGCACCGAGTCCTTTTAAACTATTTATGCGATTGTCAGACAAAGAAAGTCTTCGTATCCCCTTAAAATTACTAAGATTCACAACTCCTTCCAATTGGTTGCCTGAAAGAAGTAAGATTTGCAAACGGGGCAAGTCATTTATGGAATCAACTTTCTTCAACAAATTATCATAAAGGTATAAATTCACTAAATTTGAAAGTGACTGTAATTCTATGAGTGGATCAGTTTCCCTTTTCCCATTACCGCTTTCATCAGCAACTGATTCGCCAAGGTCATACTTCTTATTTTTATTTTCATCCACATAACCTTCAACCCGACCAAGTTGATTCCCCTGTGCGTAAAGAGTAGTTAAGGAAGCAAGTTTACTGACGCCTTCCAAGTCGATCAATGAATTCCCGGACACATCTAAATGTCTTAATTGACTAAGGTGTGAGATGCCTGAAAGTCCAAGTAAACGATTGTTGGCCAATGATAATTCCTGAAGTTGCCAGGGGCCGCTTTTAATTCGTTCCACAAGTTCAGACAAAGAAAGGATCAAAGAAGCAACTTTATCTTTGGGAGTTTTATAATCAGATAATTTAAGTTTTATTTCTGCAATCTCATCCTGCATTTTCATAACAGATAATCCAACAAAGGGTGCCAAGTTCGATATTTTATTTCCCGATAGATCAAGCTTCTGTAAATGAGCTAAGCTGGTAAGAGGAGTAAAATCCTCGATCAAATTATCGCGAAGAACTAAAACCTTTAAATTCTTCGCAGCCTGCAATCCCGTCAAATCTCGTATTTGAGCATTATTGAGTTCGAAATATTCAAGCTTTTCAGCAACTAGTTCTGCTGTGAGAGAATCTCTATCTACCCGAAGCGACTTGGCTAATGCTTTTTCAAGTAAGGGTTCGGGAACAAAAAGGGAA
>CAWUUU010000203.1:0-3538 GCA_963924995.1 uncultured Opitutales bacterium | reverse complement strand
TGGACTTGATGTTCATGATGTATCCAATGGACAAACTGAATTTAAAGAGAATTCAATATTCACCGTGGAACCCGGAATTTACTTGCCCGGTGAAGGTTTTGGTATCCGTTTGGAGGATGATATTCAAATTACCAAGAATGGCCCCGTCAACCTGATGTCGAAGGTTCCTATCGAAGCCGAAGAGATCGAACAGATAATGAACCGTTAATCCCAAATTTTTAAATCATGAAAATAATCACCTACACATTCACCCTGCTCTCCCTCACTTTCTGGGCATTTGCAAAAAAACCAAATGTTATCGTCATCATGGCCGATGATCTCGGATACGGAGATCTGGGTTGTTATGGAGCCAAGCCCAAAAACCTAAAAACTCCGAATATCGATAAACTGGCTAAGCAAGGATTGAAGTTTACCAGTGGTTACTGCTCAGCCTCCACCTGTACGCCAACCCGTTATTCTTTTCTGACTGGAACCTACGCCTTTCGTGGAAAGAACACCGGTATTGCTCCACCCAGTTCGCCACTAATAATTCCTGAAGACACCTACACCCTACCCGATATGTTCAAACAAGCGGGATATAAAACTGCGGTGGTCGGGAAGTGGCACCTTGGCCTCGGTGAACCGAAAGTCGGTCCTCAATGGAACGAACAACTAAAGCCCGGCCCAAGAGAAATCGGATTTGATTATAATTTTCTTCTACCCACTACCAATGACCGGGTTCCTCAGGTCTATGTGGAAAACCACCGGGTACTCAATCTTGATTCCAAGGATCCTCTCTGGGTTGGAATGAAAAAACCGAGTCCGGATCACCCGACGGGAGTAACCCATCGGGATACCCTAAAGATGGACTGGACTCATGGCCATAATCACACCATTCACAATGGTATCAGCCGAATTGGTTATTACACTGGTGGACATGCTGCCCGCTTCAGGGATGAAGACCTGGCCGATAAATGGGTTGAAAAATCAAAGGAGTGGATCGGGGAAAATAAGGATAATCCCTTCTTTCTCTTCTTTGCATCCCATGACTTGCATGTACCCAGAATCCCACATGAACGTTTTCGTGGAAAATCTGGGATGAGTTACCGTGGAGATGTGATCGTACAACTCGATTGGTGCGTGGGAGAAATCGTGAAATACCTTAAAAAAGAAGGACTTGAAAAAGATACCATGATCGTATTCTGCTCCGATAATGGACCGGTGGGAGACGATGGCTATGCCGACGAAGCTCTCGAGAAAATGAGCGATCATCGAGCAGCGGGGCCGTATTCCGGGGGCAAGTACAGTATCTTCGAAGGAGGAACTCGTACACCCTTCATCACCTATTGGCCAGGAACGATTAAGCCGGGAGTTTCAGACGAAGTGGTATGCACCATTGATTTTGCCGGAAGTTTCGCTAATCATCTGGATATCAAACTACCTGAGGATGCTTGTCTCGACAGCCTGGACGTAATGGATGCCCTCCTAGGTAAAAAGAAAGCACAGGGCCGACCCCATCTTATCCAGCAGGATAACGGTCGTGGAAACAACTATGGCTATCGGGTAGGAAGTTGGAAATTACAAAGACATGATTCCAAGAAAACGAATAATTATCAGGTGAATAAATTACTAGGTGAACAACGTGGACAAAAAGTTCCCCAGTTTGCTCTTTTCGACCTTAGCAAAGATCCAATAGAAAAAAACAACCTGTCTGAAAAGAACCCCAAGATCTTTGCCAAAATGAAAGCGGAACTTCAAAAATTCCTCGACGACGGCCGCAGTCGCTAAATTTTTCGTTAAAAAATAGAAACTTCAGGAGTTATCAATAAATTCACTCAATTCTAATTATCAAAAAAATGAAAAGGTTCCTTATTTCTACACTTTTATTAATTTCACCAATTTGGTCTACATTTGCCGAGGAAATCCTGGTCGAGACTGAATCATTCTCCAATCATGGTGGATGGAAGCTTGATACCCAATTCATCCGAGAAATGGGTTCTCCTTATTTGCTGGCTCACGGATTGGGAACCCCAGTGAGTGATGCAACCACCACCATTGAGGTCAAGAAAGGTGGAAGTTATCAACTCTATGCCCGTACCAAAGACTGGGTCGCTCGTTGGGATGCCAAGGGTCAACCGGGTCGCTTTCAAATTATCATTAACGGAAAGACTCTGAACACCACCTTTGGAACAATTGGGGCAAAATGGCATTGGCAGGTAGGCGGTACGGTAGAGCTTAAGAAAGGTAAAAACTCCCTAAATCTTCGCGACCTAACTGGATTCAACGGACGATGCGATGCGATCTATCTCTCAACCGGAGACAAATCTCCACCCAATGATTCTAAAATTCTTGCCGAATGGCGTCGTGAGCTTTTGGGGATTACCAAAAAACCTCTCGAGAAGAAATACGACTTGGTCGTCATTGGTGGAGGCTATTCGGGAATGGGAGCAGCCATTTCGGGGGCCCGCATGGGATGCAAGGTTGCCCTAATTCAAGATCGTGGAGTGCTCGGCGGCAACGGATCGAGTGAGGTACGGGTATGGGCAAAAGGAAATATCCGTCGCGGGAAATACCCTCGGATTGGAGAGATCATCGAGGAAATTTGCGATCATGCCAAAAAATCTCCAGGAACTTACGAGGAATTTGAAGATGTCAAAAAAGAAACGATCGTACGGGCCGAAAAGAACATCGATCTGCAACTTTTTCACCACGCCTTTAAAGTAGAGAAGCAAGGAAGCAAAATATCCGCTGTCCATGCCTTTGATGTTCGTTCAGGTCAGGTAACCCGTTTTTCGGGAGCTCTTTTCGTGGACGGAACAGGACATGGAACGATTGGATTCCTTGCTGGAGCTGACCACACAATGACCCCCAAGGGCCGTATGGGAATGAGTAACATGTGGGCATGGACAAATGATAAAAAGGATTTTAACTACCCAAAGACTCCTTGGGCCTTAGATTTAAATATGGCGGACTTCCCCTACCCACGCAATTTTCACGGTCCATGGTTCTGGGAAAGCGGATATGATAAGGATGCGTTGGGAGATGCGGAAGGAATTCGTGACTGGAATCTGCGTGCGGTCTTCGGAGCATTCAACGCGATGAAAAACCGGGATGGAGCAAATGAGCACAAGAACTCCAAACTTACTTGGGTGGCCTACGTGGGTGGACCCCGGGAATCCAGGCGTTTACTCGGCGATGTTATTCTAACCGAAGAAGATGTCGTATCCAAAAAAGATTTTCCAGACGGATTCGTGCCCAGTACTTGGAGTATTGATCTGCACTACCCTAAAAAACAATACGCCCAAAAGTTCCCCGACAACCCGTTCATTTCTTATGCTGTCCATGGGAAAGGAGTGGACCGTTCCTATGGCTACCCTGTCCCCTACCGTTGCTTTTATTCCCGCAATATCGAAAACCTTTTCATGGCCGGACGTTGCATCAGTGTAACCCACGAAGCCTTAGGTACGGTACGGGTCATGAAAACATGCGGGATGATGGGGGAAGTAGTCGGACGAGCTGCTTCCATTTGCATAAAAGAGGACTGCTTACCTCGCGATGT
>CAWUUU010000202.1:0-2959 GCA_963924995.1 uncultured Opitutales bacterium | reverse complement strand
CTTGTTGTACCAAAGAAAATTTTTTGACTTGTGCATAATTACATCCCCTCCTTTTTTTATGGCCGTAATTTGTGCTTTTTTTTGTCGATTAGCTGAATTACCCTTTGCATTTGATGTCCGTGATCGTTACCCCAAAGTTCTTTATGACTTAAATTACATCAGCAAGGGTGGATTGCTAAGCAAAGTTCTAAATGAAATCGAAAATTGGATTTATACAAACGCACAATATGCTTCGACTGTCACTCAAGGGTTGCTTGATGATTTGAGAAAAGATTTTCCTCAACAAGAAAAAAAGTTCATGTTGGTTAGAAATGGGTTTGATGAATCTTTATTTGAAGAAAGATTACTGCACTCGGAAAAGTATAATCCTTTTACTGTTGTATACCATGGTAGACTCGGTCGGTTTTATGATTCAGATGCTTTAATTGAAGTGATCGATCTTGTAAATAAAACCGATTCCCAAATACGTTTTTTACTTATTGGTGACTTACCAAAGACTTTTATAGAAAATTTGGGTAAAAATGTGAAAACCATCGATGCATTACCATTGAATCAGTTGGCGGAAGTCATTTCAAAGTGCCATCTTGGTATTTGTATTTTAAAAGACTTGCCCGCAATGAAGAAAGCATTTCCTGCAAAGGTTTATGATTTTATTGGAGCTGGGTTACCCGTTTTGATTGCCCCAGGTGGTGAACTAGCAGATATGGTTAATCAATCGAAGATAGGGGTTACATTCTCAGAGATAAACCCTATTAATATTGCAGCAGAGATTATTCGATTAAAAAATGATCAAGTTCGAATGAAATCCCTTAGATTAAGTTTGGTTGCTGTGCGATCTGAGTTTGGGCGTAGATTAGCATCTCGAGACTTTGTTTCTCGATTGATTGGAAATCAATTTAGTGAATAGAAGAAACGAACATTGGAACATTAGTAAGTTATCCAAGTTAATGACTTGCTTGTTGATTGCGGTGGTTAGCTGCATGGTAGTACCCTTGTATTTCTCTCCCGCGAGTGAGACCCTAGGAACTGTCCCAGTTGAGCGCCTTTTTCTTTACGCTATTTTATTTTGCATCGCGTTCCTAGTCGTAGGTGAAATGACGGGGTTTTTCGAAAGTGAAAATCAAACTAGTTTGCTTAACAAATTATTTCTTGGTTTTTTGACTTCTTCTCTCGCTTTGACGGTTCTTGTTTTGGGTGTTTGGTTTATTGAGTACGAATTTGTTGGTCGGTTTACAATTTTTAAGATCGGTTTAATCGTCGGTTTATTGACTTCTGTCTTTCTGTCATCGATTGAAAACCTAGAGAAAGGACAGGCATTGCATGTTCTTGCCCTGTCTCCTTTGGATTTGCAGATGAGAGTGAAAACCTACCTTGGTAGGCAAAACAAGAAACTCATTTGGACCGACTATAAATCTGAAATTAATTTAAATAATATCGTCGAATTTTGTAAAAAGAAAGAAGTGGAGATACTTCTTTTGGATAAAGAAGAAAGTCCGGCTGAAGAAATCGATATTGTTGCCTTGCTTGAGTCTGGCGTACGGGTAATGGGAGTTGCCTCTTTCTTGGAAATGCAATCGCAGAAAATTCCGCCTAGCGAGGTAGATCGAGCCTGGTTGGCCAAGTTGGATTTAAGATTGAGGGATCCATTGATTCGCCATTTCAAGAGATCCATAGATTTAATTGTTGCGACCTGTGGGATTATCCTTTCATCACCGATCTTTTTTATAGCTTGTATTTTAATTGTTTTGGAATCTGGTTTCCCTCTTTTCTTTCATCAGAAGAGGACAGGTTTGTTGGGACGACCTTATGTGCTATACAAGTTAAGAACAATGAACAAGAATGCTGAAAGTCAAGGTGCAGAGTGGGCACGAAAAGATGACATTCGTGTAACTCGAATCGGTCGATTTCTTCGTAAGTGGCGAATTGATGAAATTCCGCAGTTTTGGAATGTGATAAAAGGTGAAATGTCTATTGTTGGACCCCGTCCAGAAAGGCCTGAGTTGGAAGAAAAAATTAATCAACACTTACCCTTTTGGAAATGTAGATATCTCCTAAAACCTGGATTGACTGGTTGGGCGCAGATTCGTTTTGAATATGCATCTGATATGGAGAGTTCTGAAGAAAAGTTATCCTATGATTTATATTATGTTAAAAATGCATCATTCTTTCTTGATATGAAAATTATGCTGTCCACATTGCGCTCTTTGACTAGAGGCAGTCGATAATGAAAGTGCTTGTAACAGGGGGAGCAGGTTATATTGGAAGCCACACAACATTGGCTCTGCTAGAGTCGATGTATGAGGTTATTGTCATAGATGATTTTTCGAATTCCTCAGCTGAGTCCTTAAAAAGAGTCGCAAATATTGCAGGTAAGAAACCCGTTGTGGTTGAGGGCGATATAATTGATCGTACTTTATTGAGATCTATTTTTCAGCAGAATTCTGACATAACTGCTGTAATTCACTTTGCGGCATTGAAAGCGGTAGGAGAATCGACTGAAGATCCGTTAAGGTACTATCAAAATAATGTGGGAGGTTCGATTACCCTGCTTCAGGAAATGGAGAGGGCGGGGGTAAGTAATTTAGTCTTTAGTTCGTCCTGTACCGTTTATGGCGAGCCCGAGAAAGTTCCATTAGATGAGAATCATCCAATCGGTGAAGTATCTAGTCCTTACGGTAGAACCAAGTACATGATGGAGGGAATCATTCAAGATCATTGTAAGGCTAATCCATTGTGGAATGTAGCAGTTCTTCGTTATTTTAATCCTGTCGGTGCAGATAAGAGCGGGGATATCGGTGAAGATCCTAACGAAATTCCGGATAATCTTGTTCCTTTTGTGAGCCAGGTTGCTTCAGGTCGTTTAAAAAAACTTAAAGTTTTTGGTTCGGACTATCCGACTCGTGACGGTACCGCAATTAGAGATTATATTCATGTAAGTGATTTAGCAGAGGCTCACATA
>CAWUUU010000201.1:0-4908 GCA_963924995.1 uncultured Opitutales bacterium | reverse complement strand
CGGTCATGACTCACTAAAAGAAGAGTCCCATCAAACTGTAACAAGCGTTCCTCTAACAATTCAATTGTTTCAACATCCAAGTCATTGGTCGGTTCATCCAACACCAATAAATTGGCGGGTTGAAGGAAGAACTTGGCTAAGAGCACGCGGGCTCGTTCACCCCCGGAAAGCATTTTAACTGGGGCCCGGGCAGTTTCGGGTAAAAAGAGAAAATCTTTTAAATAGGAAAGTATGTGCTTACTATATCCGTTAATCATAACCGTGTCTCCATTAGGAGCCACATTCTCCGCCACGGATAAACTATCATTCAAAATTTCCTTGTGCTGGTCAAAATAAGCGACATCCAACTTCGTACCATGTTCAATACTTCCCTGTTTTGGCTCCAGTTTTTTCAATAAGAGTTTTAATAAAGTCGACTTACCCGATCCATTTAATCCAACCACTCCTATTTTATCGCCCCGCCATATAGTCGTGGAAAAATCCTTGATGAGAGTTTGTTCATCCCAGCCAAATTCAAGATCCTTGATCGAAATTACTTTTCGTCCAGAGGTTTGTCCTTTATTGGAAGAAATTGTGCTCTTGCCCTGCTGCTCCCTTCGATCCGAACGTTCCTCCCTTAATTTAAACAAAGCCCGTACCCGACCCTCATTTCGGGTTCGTCGAGCTTGGATTCCTTTTCGAATCCAGACCTCTTCATCAGCCAGTTTTTTATCAAATACCGCATTCTGTTTATCCTCAGCCGATAAAATATCCGCTTTTCTTTCGAGAAACTTATCATAACCACAAGTCCACGAAGTCAGATTACCACGGTCTAATTCTAAAATTCGAGTGGCCACAAAACGAATAAATGACCGATCATGAGAAACAAACAGGACTGCAAATTCAGCTTTCTTTAGAAACTTCTCCAACCATTGGATTCCTTCAAAATCAAGGTGATTAGTCGGTTCGTCCAGAATCAAAACATGGGGTTCTCCCACTAAGGCTCGGGCGAGTAAGGCACGACTTTTATTTCCACCCGATAGGGTATCAAAAGCTTCTTCCTGAGTTAAACCGACCCGATCAATAATCGACGCGACTTTATGATCGAGGCTCCATCCGTCCGTTTGATCCAGTTCTGCCTGTAGACGATCGACTTCATCGGCTAATTTGAGATCATCCGGACTTTCAGCTAATTCAAGAGATGCCTGGTTGTAAGCTCGTAAGATGTTCGCTTTTTCCCCAAGGCCCTCGGCCACCACATCAAACACACTTCCTACCACTCCCGATGGAATTTCCTGATCAAGCTTAGCCACACGGAAATCCGGAAGTCGTTCGCTCTCTCCTTTATCCGGTTGCACCTGGCCAGACAAAATCCGGAGCAGGGTTGATTTCCCTTCTCCATTACGTCCGAGCAGGCAGATGCGCTCTTTCTTTTCAATGCTGATACCCACATCATTCAGGAGGAGGGGACCACCAAAAGATACAGATAAATTACGGTAACTAATTATTGCCACGCAACTTTACTAGGGAACTATCTTAAATTGGGCAAAGATTTATATTTTTTTAGGTAAATTAATCTTGGTGCTTATACTCGCCCCACTTTGGGTAATCATGCCACTTCCGCCTAAAGGGCTAAGAAATATCAATCCGTCCCTTAAAACGAATTTCCCTAATGGAAAATTCACTCGTTAAGATGTTTTCACAAGATATTCCTTCACCTCGGCCAAAGATCGAGTATTGAGTACATTTTTTGCAGTCAACCATCCCTTTCGGGCGGAATGTACACCCGCGAGTTGAAAATCAAAATGATGAATCGCGTGGGCGTCCGGATTAATCGCGCAGAGGAGTCCTTTCTCCACTGCCTTCCGCCAATACCTCCAATCCATATCAAGCCGCATCGGATTGGCGTTGATTTCGATAATCGTATGATGAGCAATCGCTGCATCAATAATCTTTTGAATATTAATCTTGCTCGCTTCCCGCTTTAAGAGAAGCCGACCACTTACATGACCCAGCATCGTAACCATGGGGTGTTCAATTGCCTTGATAATCCGGGCAGTCATAGTTTCCTCATCCTGAGTAAGTCCATTATGAACCGACGCGACCACATAATCTAGGATACCTAGATCCGAATCTTCAAAATCAAGTTTTCCACCCGACAAAATATCGACTTCTGAACCGGCAAATACATGACAACGAAAACGTCCACTCTCGTTTAATTCACGAATCGCATTCACTTGTTTATGCAATCGAACTTCGTCCAAACCATTGGCCTGAAAGCTAGATTTGGAATGATCCGATATACCTAAATACTCCCAGCCCCGGGCATCCGCTTCTTCAGTCATTTCCTCCAATGTATTCCGACCATCCGAAGCCGTAGTATGATTGTGAAAACACCCCCGCAAATCATCCATTTCCAACAACTCGGGTAAATTATTAGATTCTGCGGCTTCCACTTCACCCAAGCCTTCCCTCAATGCGGGGGGGATATATTGTAAACCTAACGCCTTAAAAATATCCGCTTCGGAATGGGCTTCCACAGTGCCTGTATTTCGCGATGAGTCCTTTTCTGCCTCCGGTCTGAGTCCCCATTCGCTCAGACTAAGACCTAGAGAAAGAGCTTTTTGACGCATCCTTACATTATGATCCTTGGAACCCGTGAAATGATGGAGGGCAAAAAAGAACTGTTCAGAGGGCACCACCCGTAAGTCTGCTTGCATACCATCATCAAAGCGAACGGACGCCTTAGTATCACCATGAGCGGTTACTTCGACAATTCCGTCCATCTTGGTAAACCAATCCATAATGGGTTCAGGGGTAGAGGAAGCGACCAGAAAATCAAGATCTCCCACTGTCTCAACCCCACGGCGCAAACTGCCAGCCGCTTCCGCTCGTTCAACTTCGGGAATCGATCGTAAACCGGGCAATATTTGATCGGCCACCTTTCTTGCTTTCCACCAAAGATGTCGAGCGGCGTAAGCTTCTCGATTCTTAATTCCAGATAGAATCTTGGCCTGAGTCTTTTCCCCAAACCCCTTGAGTTCCGCCACTTTACCCTCATTACATAATTGAGTTAAAGATTCAATCGAGTCCACTCCGAGTTTCTGATACAAGGCATTGATCTTCTTTCCTCCCAAGCCTGGAACCTCAAGTAAATCGAGGAGCCCACTGGGTACGGAATCCTTTAATTTATCAAAAAATTCAAGTTCTCCGGTTTTAAAAAGGGTCTCAATTTTCTCAGTTAATGCCTTCCCAATGCCCGGGATCTCGCCCAATCGTCCATCATTGATGACTGTCCCCAAGTCCTCCTCCATGGTCTGCAATACACGTGAACCGGAGAAATAGGCTCGAACTTTAAAAGGATTCTCACCCTTAATCTCAAGCATGGTTCCAATTAAATCGAGAATTTCAATTATTTCAATTTTATCCATTGCAATCCATATTGAAAGATTCTGTCTTTAAAATCGAAGATAAAATCAAAGTCATTGAATCTATTCGAATCGCAGCTTCTTTTTCGCCAAAACAGATTCGGCCAACTTTTTCATTTGCTACCACAACTCAATATTCGTCCCACGAGGCGGTTGAGCTATTGGTAATCTCTTGAGGCAATTCGTTCTAAATTAAGGGCAGAAAACTGACGAATAGTAAAAGGCTTTTCTTCATCACACTACTTCTTAATTTGCTGAATACAGGCTTCGGCAAACCGCTGGCCGAGAATTTGATAACCCTCGGCCGAATAATGAAGATCGTTCTTAATCTCCCGACCCTTCCGGTTTTTTCCATCGTTGAGATCATCAGTATTAACCCAGGCAAATTTCGGGTTCGACTTGGCTACTCTTACCTGAGCTTCACGTACCATAGACCAATGAGGATATTTCTTGTTCTTCAAATCAAAATCACTGAGTCGACCAATCACAAAAGCAAGATCGCTTACTTTCCAATTCAAGTCCTCCGCTAACTGGGTATGTAAACCCACAAGCGCTTTCTCATAAAGTACTCCCCACTTCATCTTGGCATCACGTTCACCCTGCATCCAAACAAAGCTGATACTGGCTATTTTTTGCCCATCAATGGCCAATTTAACCTTACTGAGGAGCCGATCGTAAAGATCGCCCGACTCCTCGGGTTTCTTTCCCTGTGGATCTTTCCATTTTTTCCACCATCGATGAATCGGCTGACCTCCCAGTGCATCTTGCAATACAATTACATTATCATTTCCAAACGCTTTGCCCACTGTAGGGGTGAAGGCTTCGTCCGGTCGGTGACCCTGCATATTTGATTGCCCCGAAAGTATAAACAGGTGTTTAGCCTGATTTTCTCCCCGACAGATTGAGAGGAAAGAAATTAAAAGAATGCAGAATAAAACAGGGGCTTTCATAATTGAGTAATAACAGGGTTAATTAGGACTTTTTCTTCTGTCTCTTCGCTTTCGGAATGGGTTTATTGCTTTTGCGACGTAAATCTGACTCCGATTCCAACTGCTGAATATACGCCTCCACTAACTCAGGATCATCTCGATTGCGAAAACACTCCAGCATTGGATCATTCGTTTCAATCATCCAATTTTCTAAAGCAGACTGAAGTTTCTTCAATTCTTTTTCCTGGGTAGGATAATTGATTAGGTTCTCCAAACAATCGGGATCTTTTGAAACCTTATAAAATTCCTCCGGCAATCGATATTTATAGAGCTCAAGTCGTTCGTTCATTTTTTCATCCTCCTCCGCCAGTTTGATCATCCGCTTACAGGTCACAGTTCCATTCGTAGCGGTCGCAAAGACTCGTTCTCCATTGGACCATGGATTGAATAAATAAAGGTATTTCTTACTCTGAATCGCCCGCATCGGATCACGTGAACGACCGGCATTCTCATTGTATTCCTTAATCACAAAACCACGGTCTTCCTGAGCCTTTCCTTTTAAAAGCGAATAA
>CAWUUU010000200.1:0-16021 GCA_963924995.1 uncultured Opitutales bacterium | reverse complement strand
CATTTTGTCAATTTCGGAATCGAACTTTTTATACTCTTTCTCAATATGCAGTTTCGCGCGGGAAACTGCGCCTATTAGGTTTTTGCTATTCCTACAATCCCTTGATGTGAAATCATGGAAAGAAATTATACCAGAGGCAAGAGCTGCACTGAATGCAGTGAGTTCGAGCTCTCCTTTTTGACTTTCTTTAGTTGCCCAACCCTCTATCGCTTTGAGTAAGTTAGAAATAGAAGCTTTTGCTTCATCAGTATCAGAAATGTGTACGGAATCTTCGTCCATGTTAAAGTGGTATTAGGGGTTATGAGTAAAAGTATACTATACATTGATAGCATGAAAAGCTACTTGTCAAATAGTTTTGATTCTTTTCTTTTGATTTTTTCGTAGTTCATTAATTCATTCTTTACATTATTACTCAATAATAAAAGACCAAGTATATTGGGAAATGCCATTCCCAATATCATAAGATCACTGAAATCTAAAATATTTGTGGCATTAATAATCGAACCTAAAAAGGTAAATAATAAAAACATTCCTTTGTAAATAATCGACGATCTATCTCCAAATAACCAGACCCAGCATCTTTCTCCATAGTATGACCAAGAGATCATAGTTGAAAATGCGAAGAGAAACACTGCAATAGATAGCAAATAAGGAAACCAAGAAATAACACTACCCATCGCGGCAGATGTAAGAGCACCTCCTTGATTATTTGCAATTAAATCTTGATTGACTGGATCTAAATAGGAACCAGTAACGATGATTACCAATGCGGTCATCGTACATACGATAATCGTATCAATAAAAGGCTCAAGTATCGCGACTATTCCTTCTTCTACTGGATGCGATACTTTTGCAGCAGAGTGTGCAATAGCTGCGGATCCGATTCCCGCTTCATTTGAAAAAACAGCTCTTTTTACTCCAATGATTAATACTCCTAGAAATCCTCCAAATGCGGCACTTGGATTTAACGCTTCATTCAAAATCAAACTGATCGCGTGGGGGATCTGATCTGATAAAATGAATAAAATATATGTACAAGCAATAAGGTAAACTCCACACATAAAAGGAACAATGTACGATGCTACTTTTGCAATGCTTTGGATTCCTCCAATAATAACGAGTCCCACTAAAACGCAGAGCGTAAGACCATAGACCCATGGGTAATCTGCTAGAATAGGAATGACTGTTTTGATTAAGTCTAGGGATTGTACTACTTGAAAGGCATTGCCTCCTCCGAATGATCCCCCAATACATAATAAGCAAAACAATCCTGCCAGTAATCCTCCGAGGTGTTTAAGATTTAATTCCTTTAACCCTTCTGACAAGTAATGCATGGCTCCACCCATGATTCTTCCATCTTGACGAATTTTTCGGTATTTTTGACCAAGAACACATTCAGTAAATTTTGAGGACATGCCTAGGAAGCCAACTAAGATCATCCAAAATGTAGCACCTGGTCCACCTGTACCGATCGCAATGGCGACTCCTGCGATGTTTCCCAGTCCAACTGTTGCCGACAGGGCAGTGGTTAAAGCCTGGAAATGGGTTACTTCACCTTCGCTTTTTGTTGAGTCGTATTTTCCTTGAACTAGTTCAATGGCATGTTTGAAAAACCTAATATTCACAAACCCCATTTTGAAGGTAAAGAAGATCGCACCTCCTAATAACCATGCAACAATAAGGGGCATTTGTAGACCAGGAATCGGCCAGAAAATAAATGATGCAAGTGGAGCAACAATAAATTCCCCAAAAAAATGATCTATATTATTTTGCCAATTCCCCTCAATTTCTTTGCCTGTAGCAAGGGATGTCTGAAAAGTTGATAAAAATATCAAAAGGAAGAAGTATGGGTGTAAAGTTTTCATTTCAAACTTAATTATCATAGAAAAACATTATACTACACAATTCGAATTTAACTGAGAATTGCTTTTGACGATCTACCTTGTAATAAACATCCTTTATTAATCAGATAAAGAACATTGAAAATTATTGAAAAATATCTCATTTTCGAGTGGTTAAAGTGGTTTTGCCTTTGCTTTCTCGTGCTGTATTCCTTGCTCTTCCTGCAATTATTAAGCGAGGAGAGTAAACTTTTTGCCAGTAACTCCTTTCTGCACTTCATTAGTTTATTTTCCCAGTTTGGACTAAGTTATTTATCTTGGTTATTTCCTATCGGATGTTTTGTAGCAACCTTATTTACTTTTTCCTTTCTTTCCAAAAATCGAGAGTTATTAGCATTGGATACTTCGGGTTGTTCGACTTTTTTTATTACCCGTCCGATAATTGGATTAGCCATTGCTTGTTGTTTCATATCTTGGCTCTGCCAAGATACTGAAAAATTAAATCGTTTGCTCGTGGGATCGCTAGATCAAGAGAAAGCACAAAAGAATTCTCAGGTTTCATCTTTGAAAATGAGATTAAAATCAGTCAATCGGACTTGGTACTTTCAAAGTGTTGATATCGAGTCTGGATTTGCAGAAAAAATTCATTTGTATAGTTACGATGATCAAGGAAACGAGCTTTTTCGAATTCGAGCTGAGTCTGGAAACCGGAGCACCCAAGGGTGGCAATTTTTAAACGGTAACTTTTTAGGATTCTCTTCTTCTCGTGGAATTCCTATAATTGATAACAATCAAATTTCATGGGACTCTACTTCAAAACCATTTGATATGACATTCGCTTCGGGCATTAAGACACCGAAGTATAATAAACAGTTTATGGAGCTTAATTTGCCACATATCCACGATGACCCCGAACCCTTTGCTTTATTAAGAACAAAACCACAAAATTTAAGCTTCGATCGCCTCAATGAATTAATTGAATGCTTTCCCCATCCAAATTCACCAAAGTTACATCCTTATCGATTAAGGCGAGCCCAACTTTTATGGAATGTGCCGGGATGTTTTCTAGCAGTAATGTGTGCGTTCGCACTTACCTTACGAAAAGAGCAATCATCCATTGGCTTTATAATAGGGCTTTCTTTACTATGGATTCTTGTATTTTATGTAATAAAGTCTTTTTGTGATGCCTTGGGAGAAAAAGGAATATTGTCGGACTGGGTTGCTACAGGAATTCCCTTTATGATAGTTTTCGCAATATCTATAAAAATGCTTTGCGGAAATAGATAATTCTCTAAATTTGTTTAATCTACTTCTCGTAATTGAATACTTTCAATTACTTTACCTCCAGCAAAAACATTGGTAACGGTTACGAGTTGATCACCGTTTTCGACCCAGTTTTCTTCTTTTAGTTTCTCGATTGCATTTTCAATTGTTATTTCAGGATTTTCAGAAAACTCCATCAAGAACGGTTCAATTCCCCAGATTAATCGCAATCTTCGGTGAAGTCCATCGACATCGGTAAAAGCGAAGAGAGGAGCACCATTTGGGCGAAGAGCACCAAGTTTAGCAGCTAGATCTCCACTTCGAGTAAAAACGAGAACTGCCGAATTTTTCATTCTCATCGCAAGCATTGCCGCGGATCGAAGCATTTTTGCCTTCGGGCGAAATAGCTTAAGTTCTTCACTTAATCCGGGAACAATTACAGATTCTATTTTGGAAGCTACTCGATTTAGAATATCTAAACACGCAAGAGGTTGCTTTCCAGTTGTAGTTTCTCCACTCAGCATTAAGCAGTCCGCTCCTTCATTAACCGCATTGGCCACATCACTAATTTCCGCTCGTGTGGGCACGGGTGATTCAATCATTGATTCGAGTAGATGTGTCGCGACAATAACTGGTTTACCATTTGCTAGACAGGCTCCGACTGTCTTTCTTTGTATAATTGGAAGATCTTCAAAGGCACATTCGATACCTAGGTCGCCTCGTGCGATCATAATGGCATCCGACGCAGTTATAATTTCATCGATATTAGATACCCCTTTTTGATCTTCTAATTTAGCAATAATCTGTGCATCCGATCCATTATCCCGAAGGAAACGTCTTAACAGATCAATTGAATCTGCATCACGGGTGAAAGAAAGAGCAAAATAATCGTGCTTGCACTCAATTCCAACTTTAGAATCTCTTCGGTCTTTTTCCGTGAGCGAGGGAAGACCAGTTTCAATACCAGGTAAGTTGACATGCCTTCGGCTCTTGAGGACGGAATCTCGAAGAACTTGACACCGGACTTGCTTGGTTGATGAATGGACAACTAAAAGGGGGATCAAGCCATTATCCAATAAGACGGTATCGCCAGATTTTAAATGATCTGCCAATTTGTCATAATTTACTTCAATTTGCCAAACACCTTCAACAACTGCCGGGTCCGGTTGTGCTTCAAAAATAAGATCAAGCAAATCATCTTTTTTTAGCTCCACTTCGTTCTGAAGAAATCCGGTTCTGATTTCTGGTCCCTTGACATCCATCATGATCGCGGGTTCACGGTTAAGCCTTACTCCTACTGCTCTTATTCTCGCCGATATCTTACGCACCCAATCATGGTCTGCATGAGCCATGTTTATTCGACAAACATCAACACCTTTGAGAATTAGTTTCTCCAGCATTTCTTCGCTTTCAGTTGCCGGCCCAATGGTTGCAATTACTTTTGTTTGCCTAGTCAGTTTTTTCATATCGGTATTGCTTTTGCTGAACTTGGATCAACCACAAATGTCGAAAATCTTGAGCCTTGACCTGTTAAGCCAGAAAATTGTTTTTGAACCTTCTTGATGTCGTTACAATCTTTACTCAGGTGCATCAGGAAAATTTTTTCCCAACAAGAGCCTTTTATAGATTCTAGCATTTCAAACGTGTTATCGTTGGACAGATGCCCATGCCTCCCTCTAATTCTTTGCTTAAGGCTCCACGGTCGCTTTTGATCTTCTTCTAGCATTTTTGAGCAGTGATTGGCTTCGATTACTAATATTTTTGCTTGGCGTATTCTTTCTTTAACTAAAGTTGGAACATAGCCTAAATCAGTAACCCAAGCCAAACTTGAAACAGGATCGAATAGATCGTCTTTCCCCCATTCGAAAAAGAAGCCAACTGGATCATATGCATCGTGGGGAACGCTAAATGGGTGAATTTTAAATGGGCCAAATGAGAAAGGCTTACCTGTTTCAAAAACCTTCCAGTTTGGTCTCTTTTGCAATTTGGGTTGAATTGCTTGAATAGTATCCTTATTTGCGAAAAATGGGAGCCTTCCAAATTTTGATAATCCGCGCACACCAGCTGAATGGTCACTATGTTCGTGAGTCAGGAAAACAGCATCTAATGAGTCCGCTGAAAGGCCCTCTGCATTTAAAAGAAGCTCTAATTTTTTCCCTGACATTCCCGCATCTATTAAAACTGAAGAACCTGCTGCTTGTAATAACGCAGCATTGCCCGAACTGCTTGAACCTAGAATCTTGAAATGTACATCCACTGTATGTTTGAATAAGATTAACTATTTACAATTAGCCAACAATAAACTGAAACTATTTTTAAGAACTATATTGATGAATGAAAATTTCGATGTGGTTGATTTAAGCGATCAACCTTTGTGCCAAGCTCCAAGAGAACAAGTTCATCGTGAAAACCTTTTTCATCGTGCCGTTCATATATTGGTGGCAAGGACTTCTTCAAGATTGATTTTACAGCAACGATCAGAGAGCAAAGATCTGGATCCTTTTTTATGGACAAGCAGTTGTTCCGGTCATGTTGATGCAGGCGAGGACTATTTGTGTGCTGCGATTCGTGAGTGTGAGGAAGAATTGGGACTAGTCGAAGATCGGAAAAGTTTTAAAGAAGTTTTTCGTACCAGTCCATGTTCAGAAACAGGAAATGAATTTGTCCGCGTTTATCTTTTAATGAGTGAACAAGAGATTGAATTTAACCGAGACGAAATTATTCAAACAAAGGAATTTGCAGTAAAGGAAATTGAATATTTAATCAAAAAACAACCAGAAGTTTTTTCTGTCTCTTTTAAACACTTGTTTCCTTTTATTAAAAAAGGAATTTGGTTAAATGAAAGTAGTTTGCCCTGAATTTGGATCTTGAATTTCGGATAATCCTGTAATTTTCCATCCTTTTGAAGTGAGCATCCTACCCTGAGAAGTTCTCTTCAGGTATCCTTCTTGAATTAAAAAAGGTTCGTTTACTTCCTCGAGTGTATGCTCCTCTTCACCTACTGCAACTGCTACGGTTCCTAATCCAACTGGTCCTCCTTTATAGTTTTCTGCGATAATACGAAGGATTCGTTTATCCATTTCATCTAATCCACGACTATCGATTTCGAGCAATTCTAATGCGTTGCTGGCAATTTCGCGCGAAATTTTCCCATCTGCCCGTTGTTGAGCAAAATCTCGAGCAAAATGAATCAAGTTGTTGGCAATTCGAGGAGTCCCTCTGGCACGCCCCGCAATTTCATCCGCACCCTCTTGATTAATTTCACAGTCTAATAAATTACAACTTCTCAAAACAATTTTTGTTAAATCATCCCGGTTGTAATAATCTAACCTTGTTTGCAGGGTGAATCGGCTTCTCATCGGCGATGTGAGCAATCCAACCCGAGTGGTTGCTCCGACTAATGTAAATCTTGGTATGTCTAGACGAACGCTTCGTGCATTGGGTCCTTGATCTATCATTATGTCTATTCGGTAATCTTCCATTGCAGAATAAAGATATTCTTCAACGGTCTTTGGAATTCTGTGGATTTCATCAATAAATAGAAGGTCACCTTCTTGAAGATTGGTGAGTAATCCAGCTAAGTCTCCCGGTTTATCAATAACCGGGCCAGAAGTCACTCTAACCTCTCTATTTAACTCGCGACCAATAATATGTGCCAAGGTAGTTTTACCTAAACCAGGAGGGCCGCAAAGAAGAACATGTTTTAATGGTTCTTTGCGTTTAATTGCAGCACCAACCATTACTTCAAGACGCTCTAAGGTCTTCCTTTGACCAGTGAAATCGGCAAAGGAGGGTGGGCGTAATGCTGCATCCACTTCGGTGGATGGCTGAATCGATTGGTCCATAAAGTCTTTTCCTTTTAAATGCTCCTCGTTCATTCAATTAAGATTAATAAGAGGAGAAGGATTTGGGAAGTTTTGATTCAGGTATTCTTTCCACAACTCCACCCAATGCTTGAAGTTTCTTCTCAAAAGCGTCATACCCACGGTCGAGATGATAGATCCGTTGTACCCAAGTTTCACCCTCTGCGGCTAACCCAGCAAGGATTAGTGCCGCACTCGCCCTCAAATCAGAGGCCATAACGGGTGCTCCAGTTAGTTTGCCTTTACCTTTCACTACCGAACTAGCCCCTTCCATTGCAATATCTGCTCCCATTCGCATCAGTTCAGGAACATGCATGAATCGGCTAGGATAAACTCGTTCGGTTAAAATACTTATTCCTTTTGCTTTGCAAGCTAGTGCACAAGTTTGGGCTTGTAAATCAGTGGGAAATCCAGGGTAGGGTAGTGTAATTATCTCGAGAGAATTTAGGTCATTTTGATTTAATCCTACTTTTATTTGATCGGGAGATAGAGTTTCTATCATTACACCACTTTCTTTCATGACATTTATAAAACTACCTAAATGTTCGGATTTTGCATTATTAAGTATAATTTCTCCCTCGGTAATAGCGGCCGCAATTGCATAAGTTGCCGCTTCAATTCTGTCTGGCATTACTTTATGTGTACAACCAGACAATTTCGAAACTCCTTCAACTTTAAGAATATGTGAACCCACGCCGATGATTTTTGCCCCCATTTTAATAAGCATATCGCATAGATCGATAATTTCTGGCTCACACGCTGAACTTTCAATTTTTGTAGTACCCGGGGCTAAAACAGCTGCCATAATTGCATTTGTTGTTCCCGTAACTGTACTGCCATGCCTTCCACCCAGAAAAATTGAACCTCCTTTTAAATCTTTACCATCTACCTTAACTATCCCTTTTTCTAGAACAACTTTTGCTCCAAGGCATTTCAACGCTCTTATATGTAAATCGATGGGTCTTTGTCCAATAACACATCCTCCTGGCATTGGGATTTCGGCCATTCTTAACCGACCGACCAAAGGTCCAAGCAAGCAGATGGAAGCCCGCATTTTCCTTACTAGTTCATACGGAGCACGATGACCAATATTAGCTGGGTTGATTTTCCAAGTAGTTCGATCTAATCGCTGAACATCTGCACCTAGTTCAGAAAGAATTTCAGCCATAAATCTAACATCGCTCAAATCGGGCACATTTTCTAAAATACTTGGATGTGAACTAAGAAGAGTAGCTGCAAACTGAGGCAAAGCGGCATTTTTTGAACCACTTATATTCACGGTGCCATTCAGTGGGGGACCTCCACATATTCTAAAAACTTCCACTGCTTAAATAATGTTAAGCAGTGAATTCAATTGCTCAAGCATTAACCCCCAAAGAGCTTGGAAATAAAACCACTAAGACCTGTTTTCTTAGGTGATTTGTTTTCAGCCTTTTTTTGTTCAGCTCCATTTCCTCGTCCAGTATATTCGTTATCTGAGCGATTTTGATTACTTCTTCTTCTCTTAGGTTTCTTATTGACTGAATTTGATTCACTTTTTTTGGGAGTATCCTTTTTGGGCGAATTTTCGCTGTTAGGTTTTCTAGAGTCTTTATTTTCCCGATTATCGCCATATCTTTTTGAATCTCGATTGGGATTTCTTGGTTTATGTGATCGACTTCGATCGTTTCTGTTTTCCGAAGAACCCTTATATTCAGTTCTCCCTCTTCTGTTTTCTTGGTTTCCGCCTTCTCTTCTTGTCGGCGGTTTTGCATTAGATAGATCATCCACTAGCTTTTCACTAGCGGAGGATATTTCACCAAAAGGTTCTTTGCTCTTTTGGCTTTGAGTGGAGCTTTCTAAAGGTTTTTCGCTCGCGCGATACCATCGTGATCGAAGTCTTGATTTCATAAATATTAAATTAAGGAATTTTAGATAAGAAGAGTAATTGCATTGAAGTGGGCCATGATCAGTCAATCTCAATGAATTAGAATTAAGAGTGTTCTAAAAGCTTAGATTATCTTTCAGCTTGTAGGGATATGATAGTAGCATACTTGGTACAAGTGTAAAGATGTCATCTTAAAAAACTAAAACCACTTGCTAAATTGTTTGAGTTATCTTCTTATACGAAACCATATGGACAAACTTGAAAATATCTTCGAATTACAGGAGCAGCTTAATAGCCGAATTGGGGTAAATATGAACGAGATGAACGATGAGGAACGATCGAAATGGATCCTTAATTATGTTCGTGCAATGCAACAAGAACTTGCTGAATTAACTGATTCTGTTCCTTGGAAGTGGTGGGCTAAGTATCAAGAATTTGATAAACAAAATGCTAAAGTTGAAATAGTGGATTTATTTCACTTTCTGATTTCCTTGGCACAGGTCATGGGGATGACCGCTGAAGATGTCCATGAAGCTTACTTAAAGAAAAATAAAGTAAATCACAACCGACAAGATTCCGGTTACTCGACTAAGGATGAAAACGATTCAAGGCATATTTGATATGCCTTGAATAAAAGTTAACTGCTTAAAGAAGAGAGTAGGGAGGCACAACGAGATTTTTTTCTAGAAACCCTGTTCGCGTGAACAAGAGAAGATTTCTTTGCCTTCTCTAAAGCCGAAATAAAGGCTGATGAAGCTTCTTTAGCCAAATTTGAATCTTTAGTTTCTAAAGTTAAAAGAAACTTTTTTTCTAAAGTCTTCAACCTACTGATAACCATACGATTTTGCAGGTAGCGTGCTTGGTTCTTACGAATGTTTTTTATTGCTGACTTTGTATTTGCCATTGAAGTTTTGTATTGTCTTTATTTTTTTGTTTTCGTCAATTAGAAAAAGATTCCGGGAAGCTGTAAGCCAGATTCTGTTTTGACCGTAGTCAATTTGCCATTCATTTATCTATCAATTTGCATTGATCCTTCTTGTGTGAAGGTGCGGTGTACCCGAAACCATAGAGCGGGCAACCCGGTTTCCTATTTCACCTTGCATCGAATTGGGTTTACATTGCCCACTTAGTTGCCCTCGTGGCGGTGAGCTCTTACCCCACCTTTTCACCCTTACCTTGAAAACAAGGCGGTTTACTTTCTGCTGCACTAGCCGTGAACTTATCTTAAAATAAGCCCCCCCCGCTTTCACGGGGAATTCTGCCCTGAGATGTCCGGACTTTCCTCTATTCATGCCTAAACAAAAACAGCGAATGACCGCTTCCCGGAAATTGAAAGAAAATATAATATTAAAAATCAAATTAGATTTTTGTTTAACGTTCGCAATATACAATGCGTCCGCATTGATCACAATGGGTAAGCTTTCGCTCGACGAGAACTGAAGAAACAACTTCATTGGAAACCCGTAAATTACAACCCGAACATTTTTGATCTTCTAAAGGAGCGATGTAGGGGGGGCGCGATACCATTTTTTTGGTTCGATCGTAACCCTTTATCAGAATTTCTTCAACTTCAGACCTTGAATCTTCAAGTTCACTTGATAATTTTTGGATCTCAATTCCTAGTTCATCTTTTCTTTGAATGAGCTCCTGTTTTTCAAGTTCAAGAGACTCTACTCTTTGGGCGATTTTAGTTTTGGCGATCTCGGCAGTTTCTTTTGCTCCATCAATTTTTACAAGAATCTCAATTTGTAGATCTTCTTTTTCGGATTGTAAGTGAAGTAAGTTTCTAATTTCGTTCTCCAGAGCTTGGTACTCTTCATTTTTTTTAACTTCTAATTGCTTGTTCTTTAGTCGAGTAATTTGGTCAGTAATTGAATCAATTTCCTTCTCAAGCGTGGTGTTTCGTGTTTCTAAAGATCTAAGATCCTGGGTTGCGGCTTCGATGGTATCTTGTTCGAGCTTGATCCTAGATTCCATTTTTACGATCAAATTTGGAATATTACCAAGTTCTTTCTCCATAACTTGGTGTCTTCGGTCTCTACTGTGAACTAAAAGTAATTTCTTGAAATCTAAATTATTGGAGAGCATGGGGTATGGTTAAAGAGTGAATTAATTTTCATGATGAATACTTACTTCATTGGTGACAAGGTTTTAGCGAGTCTAATTTTTTCCTTCTTGTTTGAATGAATAACAGTATAAAGCTTTATATGGTTGAAATGAATTTTAAAAAATTAATTGATGATGCGGTCCTTTGTTTTGCGATTGGAGAAGATAATGAAGCTAAAGATATTTTACTAGATGTACTTAAATCTGAGCCCGAAAACTTGGACGCTCTACGTGCAATTTCAGAAGTTTTTTTATCTCTTAATGAGTTAGATTTATCCGAATCATTTTGCAGGCGAGCATTGGCAATAGACTCGGAAGATTTAACTTCTGTCGTTAGTCTTGCTCGAGTATTGGTTAAAAAAGGAGATAAGGACGGGGCAGAGGAAGCATCCGCGAAAGCAAGAATCTTGGGATGGAAGGAAGAACTTGCAAGCGATAGTGAGTAAAATTATCAATCTGGCTAAATTTTTAATGCCTTTACCAATCTACTAATTTGGTTACTTTGGAATTCGTTTCAATTATGAATTTACTGCCTGTAATTTATAAATTGATTTCACTTTAGAATATTATAGACCAAAAAAAGTTTTATGAAAAAGCACAGCCTTGAATTTGAGAAACCATTAATGGATTTGGAGAAACAACTTGAAGAAATAGTTAAATCTTCACATGATTCAGATCTAGATTTTTCAACTGAGATCAAAGCAATTGAAAAGAAAATTGAACACACAAAACGTGAAGTTTACTCAGACCTAACACCGTGGCAAAAAGTTCAACTATCTAGACACCCGAATCGACCTTACTCTATTGATTATATTGAGCGTATATTTGATGATTTTGAAGAACTTCATGGCGATCGATCTTTTATGGATGATTCTGCAATTGTTGGAGGGCCTGCATCGATTGATGGTCAAAAAGTGATGATTATTGCACAGCAAAAAGGAAGGAATACCGAAGATAATTTGAAAAGAAATTTTGGATGTCCCAATCCTGAAGGATATAGAAAAGCTCTTCGATTAATGAAGATGGCAAATAAATTCAGTATTCCAATAATTTCAATTATTGATACTCCGGGAGCTTTTCCTGGAATTGGAGCCGAAGAGAGGCATGTTGCAGAAGCAATTGCGGTGAATCTAAGAGAGATGGCGGCCTTGCAAGTTCCGATTATCGCAGTCGTTATTGGGGAGGGTGGTTCAGGCGGTGCACTTGGTATCGCAGTTGCCAACAAGGTGTTGATTCTAGAAAATGCATACTATTCTGTGATTTCACCTGAAGGATGTGCCGCAATTTTGTGGAAGGATCGGGCTTTTGCATCAAATGCAGCTGAAGCTCTTAAGTTGGATGCGTCCCAGTTATTAAAGTTGGGGATTGTCGATGAGGTAATATCTGAACCTATTGGCGGTGCCCACCGAGATTGGGATAAAACCTCAGAAATTTTGAAAAAAAGATTTAAGAGTAATCTAGCGAGTTTAATCGCCAAGGATCCGAAAACTATTATTTCAGAAAGGTACGAAAAATTTCGATCAATCGGTGCTTTTCAGACTAAAGAGTAAGAAGCCATCTAGGGGAGATATCGCCTAGGTTCACCTTGATCATTTTCATCAATCACGCCAATAATGTCGTTGCGAAGTCGTATTCTCATTTTTTGGGTGGATTCGATTTGTTGAATTAAATTATTGTTGTTTTGGTTGAGTAGTGAGATTTGCCTATTGTAATCCCTTTCTCGGTCTTGAGCATTAGCCAGTTCGCTAGTCATACTAATATTTTCAGCTTCAAGAGTTTTTAGGTTGTTTTGTATAATCATTTCTCGACCTGCAATATTGCTTAGTTGAGATTGCAATGCTTGTGCCTCTCTGGCCAGGGCTTCATATTCCCTAGATCCTCTGTTTTGAAGTTGAGCGACTTCACCTTTGAGTTGTGCATTCCGATCTTCCGCAGAACGAAGGTTTTCATTTAATATTCTTTCGTTTGCAACCGCCTGACTGAGTTGGATTTCAAGTTGGCGAGATTTATCTTTAAAGAAAGTTGATTCTTCACTCAGAGAACTAGACTCTTTAAGGAGTCTTTTATTTTGGGAGTCAATATCACGAACTTTCGAGACCAGTGCTTGCTCGTTAGTATTCATATCTTGTAGATCGACTCTCATTAAATCGATTGCTTGTTTCATATTTTCGTTTTCCAATTCCAAGGTTTTGGCTTTGGAGAATAGCATTTCATTTGCGTCTCGGAGACCGGTTAATTGTTCGGCTATCCTTGTCTCCTCAATTCCAAGGGATGTTAGTTCTGACCTTAGGGTCGAAAGTTCGCCTTTCATTGCAGATTCAGAAAACCTTAAGTCCTGATTTTTCGCATCGATCTCGTTTAAATCTCTCTTTAAATCGTTATTTAAAGAGTTACTATTTTCCATTTGCTCACTTTTTCTTGCTACTTCAAACTTCAATTCATTGGATAAATCCCGTAAAGAGGCTATTTCTTCGCGAAAGGCTTCAGTATTAATTTCTAAGTTGCGAGTTTTATCTTTTAAAAGTTCGTTTTGGCTCTTTATGATACCATTCCTATCGTTCAGAAGGCTCTCTACTCCAGTTAATCGGACTACTTCATTTCGTAGGTCATTAATATCATCCTGAAAAGTAGTTTCCTTATTTTCTAGTGCCTTATTTAGCTCATCTTTGCTTCTGAGCATAGCTTCCAAGTCTGCAAGACGAGAACTACGAGTCTCTTTGTCAATTTGTAGGCTTGCGATCTTTTGGTTATTGAGTGCAATATCTTGCTCAAGTCTTACCACTTGAGTTTGTAGCTTTTTATTATTTACAGAAAGAATATTATTCTCGGCGGTTAGATCATTTGCACGTCTTTGGATAGTAGATTTGCCTAATTCAAGGTTACGAATTTTCGAATAATTTGATTTATCCTGAGAATCAAAAGATTTCTGAGAATTTTTAAACATTCTGTTTTCTGCAGTGAGTTCTTTACTTCTTTGTATTAATTCCTGTTCATCGGCTTTAATTTCAAGTAGTTGTTTGCGTAATCTCGCGTTAGTGTCATCGAGGTATTGATTACTTGTATTTGTACGAAGACCTTCTTGCTTAATTTTCGATAATGCATTTTCCAAGGTGGAAGTTTTGGCTATCGCCTCATTAAGTTGCTGCCTTAGTTTTTCCTCTTGTTCGAAATCGGTAATTGGCGACTTCTTCTGTTCAGTTATGATGAGCCGAGTTTTTTCAATTAATGCATTATGTTTAGCAACCAATTGATTATATTGATCAATTAAATATTCAGGATCGCGTAACTGAAAATCGGTTTGAGCAAATAAAAATCCAAACGGCAAATAAACTAAGCCTATTAAAAATTTTGAATGAGAGAACTTCATGTCCAAAGGGTTGGTGTGGTGAAATTAATAAGAATATATCTATTTCATCAATGTCGATTGAAAACAAGAAGAAATTTTATGTTCTGCCCAAGAGGTTAAATTCTTTTTGTTGAAGCTCTCGTGAGCCGATCATTAATGGCATTGAATGATTTGTTGTGCGTCGAATAGAGTGAGATATGAATTTTCTCTCTGTTAAGCTTATCAGCTTCTCGAAGTATACCATATAAATATTTGGCAGTTTCCTCATGATTATTGGAGGTTGATAAAAATAATATAGGAATATTAGTTTTAAATTGCCCGTTATAAACCTTATCTTTAGGTAATATTACTACATCGTTTTCGCCAATAAATTTTGATGAAATCATACTCTTAAATGTAGAATGTAAATGTAACGGAGTATCGGGTGCATAATGTTTACTACCTAGCCCAGGCGATTTAATGGGAGAAACTATGTGTTTTTTTGTGTAAAGTGCTTTATTCTGAATTTGAATTTTCAATACTGCTTCAATTTCATCTTTAGTAATAGGACCGAGTCTTAAAATACTTGGGGTTTGTGTCGTCAAATCGAGAACAGTTGACTCTATACCGATCTCGCACTGTCCACCATCTATAATGGGAGGGCAATCTTCTCCAAATGCATCGAGCACATCTTGGTATTTTGTTGGACTTAGTTTATTTGAAGGGTTTGCACTAGGAGCTGCAATTGGTAACTTAACGAAACTCAATACTTTTCGGAAAGTAGGATGTGTGGGAGAACGAATGGCAACTGTGTTTAACCCCGCGGTAATTTCAATTGGAATACACTTTCTTTTAGGCAAAACAAGAGTGAGGGCTCCAGGCCAAAAAAAATCAGATAATTTCTTACTAAAATCATTTGTGACACAGAACTCGTTGGCCGAGTCGTGATTCAAGACATGTACAATAAGCGGATTGTTTGATGGTCTTCCTTTCAAAGAAAAAACCTTTTCGATTGCTGCCTTAGATAGAGCAGAACATGCTAAGCCGTAAACTGTTTCTGTTGGTAACACACAAATGCCAGAATTTAAAATGGCATGAGTGCATGAATCAAAACTCATGATGAAAGTAAAGTACCGGCAACGATACTTAGTTTAGAGGGTACTGCCCCCTAAAGAGAGAGTTGCATATGCCTAGACTTTTTGATGAGTTTCGAAATCTTCCGTTGTTGCATTGGAGTTAAACCGGAATATTTAATGGGCAAAATTTTTCCAGTATCTGTTGTGTAACGAGATAAAGACTCCTTATCAAGAAAGGTAAAGTTTTCAGGGTTTCTGCTTTTGGTATGTTTGATTTCTTCAGTACTCATAGATTCAATAAAATAACAAATTTTAACGACATGCAAGAATGTAATGATTTTTAAAATACAAAAATACTCACTTATGCGATAGCAATTCACTTGACATTTTTGATGGTATAAATCTTTGTGGTTATCTAATGAAAGTTGTATCATCTATCAAAACACTCAAAAATCGTCACCCTGATTGCAAGGTAGTGCGCCGAAAAGGTCGCTTATATGTAATTAACAAATCAAATCCTCGTTTTAAAGCAAGGCAAGGATAATTAATTGTGAAGAAAGATATACACCCTACCAATCACCCAGTTTGTTTTTCTGATGTATCAACTGGAAGAAAATTCATTACCCGTTCAACGGCCAAATCTAAAAACACCGAAAGTTTAGATGGTATTGATCATTTCC
>CAWUUU010000199.1:0-14774 GCA_963924995.1 uncultured Opitutales bacterium | reverse complement strand
TTAGTTTTTAAGTCCAAAACAATGAGAAATGAAAAAAATATAAATTTCCTGTTGCTTCATTACCCGTATTCGGGCCCAATTGCACGGCTCAAATGAATCGATCTATAGAAATTCTTAAAATATTACGTACTGGGATGCAGTCCATGGTTTCTGATGAACCGGATGTGCAAATTCATTACACCCGAATTTTTAACTTTTCTGAAGGCCGTGTTTCTTTACGAATGGAAGTGGAGAGTGAGGAATCTGGCTTAGTTCCAATGGGGCGGGTGGATGTGGTGGAGATTCCTTCTAATAATGGTCGAACTACATGCAACTGTACCTTAACAGAACTGCAAACTGGTCAGGAGCAGAGAGTTGTTTTACGGCTCAAAGATGCCAGCCAACGAGAAAAAGAATGCGATAAGGTATTTAGCTTTTTTCGTACAATTTTATCTATTTCGGAAAAAAAACCTTTGGATGGAGGTTTTTCTTCGACCCGTGGAGCTCAGGGTAGCAATACTAGCGTGTAAAGAGTTGTTCGGTCTTAATTTTGGTAACGGGCCCAATTTTCTCTAATTCTGATAGGTTGATCTTTGTGGAATCTCCCACGATTGAAAGTAACTTTGCTTTGGGTTTGATTGAATTTTGGTAAAATTCGCTCAGGGTTTCCATAGTTGAATTGTTCATTTGCTCAAATCGGTCCTTACGTGGGTCTCCTTGAAGTCCTAAAGCATTTACATCGTAGACAAAACCAGCCGTTCCACGGTATGGAATAGGACTTGTGCGATAAGTACTTAAGATAGAGGATTGTGCGGATTCCCAGCGTGCTTGATTAATTGGCATATTTTCCAATAACTCCATAAAGGCCCGAACGGCATCAATTGTTTTATCAGCTTGGCATCCGATTGAACCCACGAGAATATTTTCTTCATCTGGGCGAGTAGGGGTAAAGAAATGGGCCCATGCCGAGTAGGCAAGGGCTCGTGCTTCCCGAAGTTCTTGAAAAACAAGTCCTGCCATACCTCCACCAAAATATTCGTTGAATAATTGTGAGGCTGCGATCTTTTCTTCGTTATATGTTCCAACTGAAAATTCAAGCCTGACTTGAGCCTGAGCCATTTCCTTTTCAAAAAAGTAAATTTGATTTTGCTCGGCGTTAAATGAACGAAGAGATTCGAGGGGTTCGGCTTTAATGAAGGCTTCCTGGTCTCCGGTGAACCCCTGGGTGATTGCTTTGATCACTTCGTCGGGTGATTGCGGTCCGTAGTAAAGAACGGTCCTTTCTGCCTGAAGCACATCTTTGAGAATCGCACTAAGGCTTTCAACGGTGGAGGCATTTATATCAGAATCGCTTGGGCGGTCGAGGTATCGGGATTGATTACCGTAGCGATGGAAATGAGCGAGTGCATTGCTGATAGCTCGTGTATCTTTTTGCTCATCATCTCTTTCTGAAAAAATTATATTTTTAGTTTTCTCCCAAGTTTCGTTGGCAATATTAGGTTTTTCTACTAAATCACGGGCCAGTTTGAGGGACGCCTGAAAGTTTTCATCTAAGCCTGTCATGATTAAAGAACTCAGTCGCTCGCGAACGGCAAATGCGAAATCAGTGCCCAATTTATACCATTCAATTTTCAAATCTTTGGATAAAATTCCATCTGCTCCAGATCGGTCGAGCATTCTTTTTGCGAATGGAAGCATGGGGTTGTGCCTAGAGCCAACTTCCATTCTCATTTCAAGGGTGAAGAGGTCATTGAGTGGATTATTTACATGGATAAGCCTAAGACCCGGTGAAATTTCTTTTATCGTGTAGTGTTGACCTTCCTCAAGGAATTTAGGGTTAAATGGATCGAATGGGATCTGGTTTAACTCCTTCATAAAAGAGGATTCTTTATCAGGATCAATTTTGAGAGGATCAATCTTGGGCTTTTCTATGCTGGGTAACTCGTGCTGGGCATCAATTCGAAAGCCAGCGACATAATTTTCACCAAAATACTTGTTGGCTACCCGGATCACATCTTCTTTGGATAACTTTTCAAGTTTTTCAATTTCACTATTAGTCGTCTCCCAATCAACAAAAGAGAGATAAGTATCGCGCATTAATTCGACTCGTTTTGCGTTATTTTCACGATCTTCTTTTTGTTGTTTTTTAAAATCGTTAATTACTGCGGGAATGACCCAATCATCAAAATCACCCTCTTTCACTCGATTGATTTGAGAAAGAATTAATTTTTCAACCTCTTCTAAGCTTTGTCCTTCCTTGGGAATGCCATAAAATGAATGGACTCCATGATCGTTGTAATTTTGAGGGTAACATCCTGCTGAACGAACTAATTGTTTTTCAACAAGATCCAAGTTTATCAGCCCGGCGACTGAATTATCAATAATCATGTCCATTAGGCGAATGGCATGATAGTCGGGATGAAATCTTGGTGCGGTTCGAAAGGCAAGGAGGACCTGTTCTTCACCAAGGTATTGGACTTTTACGAATTCCCTTCCCGAAAGCGGCTTTTCTTCCCATGTGGGTTCAGCTCTTAATGGGGAGGAAGATTTCCAGGATGAAAAGTGTTCTTCAATAATTTTGATCGTTTCATCGGGATCAATATCACCCGAGATACATATGGCCATATTCTCAGGCACATAATGGGTAGAATAAAATTCTTCGATCGCTTGGATGGATGGATTCTTCAAATGTTCAATCGAGCCAAGAGTGGACTGTTGTCCATAGGGATGAACTTTGAAGAGAAGGGAATTCACTTCACGATTGAGAAGACGGTCTTTATTATCAATTGAGCGGTTTTTTTCTTCATAAACTGTCTCAAGTTCAGTGTGAAAAAGCCTAAAAACGGGATTAGCAAAACGTTCACTTTCAATTTTTGCCCAATGAATCAGCCGATTGGCCGGTAAATCGACCTTGTAGACAGTTTCCTCATGCCAAGTGTGCGCATTGATCCCCTGTCCTCCCATGTTGCCATAAACTCGATCCATTTCATTGGGCACTGCAAAAGTGGATGCCTCTATGGATAATTTATTTATTTGAGTATAAATTTCCTGTCTTTTGGTCTCGTTTTGTTCCTTTGATCGTTGTTCATAAAGATTAGAAATTTCGTCGAGAAGTGGTTTCTCTTTTTCAAAATCAATTGTTCCAAAAGATTGAGTTCCTTTAAAAAGTAGATGTTCAAGATAATGAGCGAGACCAGTATTGGTCTTAGGGTCATGTTTGCTACCGGCCCGGGTTATAATTTCGGCATAAAAACGAGGAGTTTCATGATTTGGGCTTAAGTAAACGGTTAGACCGTTTTCCAGAGTGTGTTTAATAACTTGCATAGTGGAAGAAGATTGAGACGAATTTAAATCGGAGACCGAGTCGGGTTTTTGTAATGAGCAAGAAAATGAAATCAGGACAGGAAGCAAAGTTAAAATCAATGAGGATGGCCTGGAATATTGAGTGGGCATTTTCTGTTTGGGTTGATTATTGTGATAAGAGTAGTTTGATAGTAGATAAACGAATTTTAGCAAATAAACGAACATGAAAATATACCAATATGAAAAATGCGAGAGTTGTCGAAAGGCAGTTCGATGGTTGAATGAGCGAGAAATTAAATTTACCTCTTTTCCTATCCGAGACAAAACACCGAATAAAAAAGAGATCCAGCAAATGATCAAGGCACACGGAGGCGAACTTAAGAAACTGTTTAACACTTCGAGTAAAGATTATCGGGACCCCAAGGTTAAGGATAAGATACCCTCGATGACTGAGGAAGAAATTATTTCCCTTTTGCAAGAAAGGGGTAACTTAATCAAGAGGCCATTTGTCGTGGGTGAAGGCATCGCTCTACAAGGATTTAAGCCAGAAATATGGGCCAAGGTTTTTGGGCTTTCTGACTAGTAAACATTCAATTGAGATTGAGCAAATCGATATTTGCGCTTAAATGAGAGCAATTGTTTTATGAACTTTGATCATTTAGAAAATTGGATTAGTCGAATAAACGCCGGAAATCTTGAGCAAGTGGTCTCAATGTATTCCAATGAAGCCCTCCTATTTGCTACATTTGAAGAAAAACCGCTAAATAACCCGTCATCAATTCGAAAATATTTCGAAATTTTTTTATCAAGGGAGGAGGCGAGAGTGGAAGTTGATCCTTCAACTATTTCCCATTCGGAATTAGGAAAAAGTAATTATTCCTCTACCGGGCTCTACACATTTTTTTTTAAGGAAGGTGATCAACTCGTTCGACAAAAAGCCCGATTTACTTTTATATTCAATAACCAAAATTCGGGTTCCATTTTACACCATCATTCTTCTGTTATCCCCACCTAAATTTTCAAAACTCAAAGATTAATTTAATAAACCTGTCATGTTAACCCCAAAAATTACACTGGATACTTACTATTTAGAAGCCCGCAGGGATTTACTTGAGGTTGCGTCTATGTTAGATCGTTATGATCGTTCCGTTGAGAAAGTCGGAGAAAAAGCCGAAGATGAGTCACGACTCACTTCTCTTTTAGAGGCATTGGCCTTACTCTCCGAAAAGAATCATAGCCAAGCCAATCGTACTGAGCAGTTATTGGTTCATTTTGCCAAGGTTTCTTAACTTTTTTTGTCATGCAAATTATTCAACCACATTATCACGCGATCGCACGAACTGCACAGGATTATGAGAGAATGGCCATGTCCGGAGTCGTTGCTGTGTGCGAACCCGCTTTTTGGGCCGGCTTTGATCGTCGTTCCCCGGAAACCTTCATCGATTATTTTGCCCAGATTTCTGAGTTTGAGCCCACCCGTGCAGCTGAATTTGGGATAAAGCATTATTGCTGGGTAGCGGTCAATCCCAAGGAAGCAGAAAATACTGAGCTTACCCAGGAGGTACTCCGGCAAATGCCTGAGTTTTTGGAAAAGCCAACTTGCCTTGGAGTGGGAGAGACTGGATTACATAAATCGACCAAGAATGAAATCGATTCGTTAGAGGCCCATGTGGAAATCGCGATGAAGCACGATCAACTTGTTCTTATTCACACTCCTCATCTTTCAGACAAAGCTCATGGTACGAAAACGGTGCTTGAGGTTTTAGCGGGTATGAATGTGAACCCGGATAAAATCTGGATTGATCATGTAGAAGAACAAACCATTGAATCTGTACTTGATGCGGGGTACTGGGCAGGAATGACCCTTTACCCGGTGACTAAATGCAGTCCTCGCCGAGCAGTGGATATTTTGGAGAAATATTCCACGGAAAGACTATTGGTGAATTCTTCGGCCGATTGGGGCCCAAGTGATCCATTTACTCTCCAGGAATCTGTTGTCGAATTTCGTCGTCGGGGGCACACCTTGCAGGAAGCGGTCGAAATTTACCATAATAACCCATGTCGCTTTTTAGGCCAAAACCCTAAGTGGGATATTAAGCCAATCACCATCAGCGAAGAGTAGCTCGATGCCGCTCAAATTGTACGATACCTTAACCCGTGAGGTACAGGAGGTTTTTCCTGTGGACGGTGAAAGTGTCCGATTTTATGGGTGTGGACCCACCGTTTATGGACCCGCCCATATTGGGAATTTTAGAACTTTTGTGATGCAGGATGTTTTTCGCAGGGTATTAGAGACTTCAGGTCAGCAAACTTTTCATGTCCGTAACTTGACTGATGTGGATGATAAGACGATCAGACAGTCTCAAGAGGAAGGAGTGCCCTTGAGCGAATTCACTAGTCGTTGGACCGAGCATTTTGAAAAGGATTGCGAAGCCCTCAACCTTCTTTCGCCCCATGTTCAACCCTCCGCAGTCGGCCATATTCCCGAACAGATTTCTTTAATTGAAAAATTAATCGAAAAGGAAAAAGCTTATCAGGCAGGTGATGGATCGGTTTATTTTAATGTTAAGTCGTTTGAGGGTTACGGTCGCCTCTCCCGCTTGGCAGATCGAGAAATCACCACCTCCGTGACGGAGCGTGAAAGTTCCGATGAATATGAGCGTGACTCCGCTGCTGATTTTGCTCTTTGGAAGGCCAGAAGACCAGAAGATGGAGAGAATTACTGGGAATCTCCTTGGGGGCAGGGCAGGCCGGGATGGCATATTGAATGCAGTGCAATTTGCATGAAACATTTGGGAGAAAGTTTTGATTTACACTCAGGTGGGGTCGATCTTGTTTTTCCTCATCATGAAAATGAGATTGCCCAGGTCGAAGCCACGACCAACAAGACATTTGCTCGGCATTGGTTTCATATTGCACATCTTATGGTGGAAGGAAAAAAGATGAGTAAATCCCTGGGTAATTTGTACACGATTGCTGATCTGATTGAAAAAGGGTACACGGCACAGCAGGCTCGTTATGTGTTATTGTCGGGCAGTTATCGTCAACCACTGAACTTTACTTTTGATTCGATGAATGCCGCCCGCAAGGCACTTTCCAAACTGAGTACCTTTGCCACAAAATTCGATTTTCAACCTGCCCAAGGCGTTGAACTACAGGCTGATTTTGGCCCTTTCTATTCTATTCAAGAAGCCTTGCTTACTGACTTGAACACGCCCGAAGCTCTTGGGCGTTGTTTTAGTCTGATTCGTGAATTAAGCGAAGCTTTTGAGCGCGGAGAATATGAGGGTAAGGAAGAGGCGTTAAAGGAAGTCCGCAAGGGGTTTCAGGCGACTTGTGATGCCCTTGGCCTTGTGGTATATCCCAAGGAAGAGAATCTAGAGGTGGCTCCTTTGGCAGTACAAGACCTTGCACTCCGCCGATGGCAAGCTAAGCAGGCTAAGGATTGGGCCTCTGCCGATCAGTTGCGTGACGAATTGCTTGCCCAAGGCTGGGCGGTCAAGGATGGCAAGGACGACTATAAGCTCACCAAGTCTTTATCATAAGGGTGGCTTGACCTGACCGGGCAAAGGCGGTTATGGACAAGGTTATGAAAAGTTCCCTAACCATTCTAAAGTCTATCCTTTTTAACTTAGCTTATCTTTCCTCGGTTTCATTTACTTATGCCGCTGAGATTCCTAAATGGGTCGATTTGTTTAACGGCAAGGACTTGACGGGGTGGGTTGATGTCAATACTTCGCCTGAAACTTGGTACGTCAAGGACGGCATGCTGATTTGCAAGGGAAAGCCAATCGGGGTAATGCGTAGTGACAAACAGTATGAGAATTTCCTTCTTCATGTCGAGTGGCGGCACATGGAACCGGGCGGAAACTCAGGAATTTTCGCGTGGAGCGATGCGAAGCCTTTTGGCAACCGCTTACCCAAGGGATTAGAGATTCAAATGTTGGAATTGGACTGGGTGAAACTGCATACCCGGAAGGGTAAACCTGCTCCTCCTATTGCCTATGTCCATGGCGAGCTTTTTGGTGCGGGTGGACTAAAGGCAACTCCAGACAATCCAAGAGGTAGTCGAAGTAAATCCCTTGAGAATCGATGTAAAGGAAAAGGCGAGTGGAATGTTTACGATGTTGTCTGTGTGGACGGTGTGGCCAAGCTCTCGGTTAATGGAAAGTTCGTCAATGGAATACGCAATGTACAGTACAAAAAAGGGTACCTTTGCCTAGAGTCGGAAGGTGCTGAAATTCACTTTCGAAATATCAAGATTATGGAACTTGCTCCGGGCATCACTTTACCCGAGCAAATAGCTCCATTGTTGGAGTAAGGTCTTTATCCAATCGGTTAGATAAACTGATATCGGTAACTGAAAAGTCTGATATGTAAGTTCTCTAAAATTTTCTTTGCTTACCCTAGAAATTGTTTTTTTGGGCAAATTTTTTAATTTTATTCTATTAGTTGTAATGTTTTGCTTTAATTGTAAAATTTGTATTAACAATAATACTTTCTATACTAATTTTATGAAGTTTCTGCCATTATTTCTATCTGCCCTAACATTCCTGTTTTTTGGCACTTTTTTACACGCAAAAATCGTGTTTAAAGATGATATATTACCATTACTGCAAGATTATTGCATTGATTGTCATGGACCCGAAAAACAAAAATCTGGGTTTCGAGTAGATCGTAGAGTTCACTTGCTCAAAGGGGGAGATTCAGGTCTTTCTGCTATGGTTCCAGGTAAACCTGAAAAGAGCTATTTGGTGGAAGTAATAAAAAGTAACGATCCTGAAATTAGCATGCCACCCAAAGGCGATCGATTATTTGAGGATGAGATCGAACTTCTTGAACAATGGATCGCGGAAGGCGCAGAATGGCCTGGTCAAATGGAGGAGAAAGTAGAAGAGGGTACCGACCATTGGGCCTTTCAAACAATTAGAAGGCCCGATGTTAAAGATAAAGGCCATCCAATTGATACTTTTTTGAATCGACGATTGTCTACTGAAGGAATTCCCTTAAACGAACCCGCAGATCCTTTAACACTGATTAGAAGAGCCTCCATTGTATTAACTGGTTTACCGCCTCAACCATCTAAGGTGAGCGAGTTTTTAAAGGAATTTAAACACAATTCTGATAAGGCATATTTCAGTCTGGTGGATGATTTGCTAGCTTCTCCCCATTTTGGCGAGCGTTGGGCTCAACATTGGTTGGATGTGATTCGTTGGGCGGAGACCAATGGTTCGGAATCTAATTTGTACCGTAAGATGGCATGGGTCTATCGGGATTATGTGATTAGTGCCTTCAATCGTGACCTTCCATACGATCAATTTGTAAGTGAGCAATTGGCGGGGGATGGTATGGGAGTTGGGGAAGCATTAGGCTTCTTAGTTGCTGGTCCTCATGTCCCTGCCGCCACAGTGGGGCAGGAACCATCGGCTATTCGACAAGCCCGGGCCGATCGGATGGATGAGATTATGCAAACCGTGGGGGCTTCGTTAATAGGGGTAACCATGAGTTGTGCTCGTTGTCATAATCATAAATTTGATCCCATCTCCATTCAGGACTACTACTCCATGACCGCTGTTTTCGAAGATATTGAGTTTGGAAGTCGCTTCCCAGAATTTGCGCAAGAACATCCGCGTAGAAAACGAGCCAAAGAAATTTGGAAAGATATTGCTCGGAATCGTAAGGTGATTCGTGGAAAGACTGAGAATTGGGAGGAAGATTGGGGCGGCTATAAGGAATTTCACTGGAAGCCACAGATGGCAAAGACTGTGAGAGTAGACTTTAAGTCCGGATTTGTAGGATTGGACGAATTGGAAATTTTTGGTCTGCCTAACGAGGATCGCAACCTTGCTTTAAAGTCGGGAGGGGCAAAAGTTCGTACGGATCCGAGTTTTCTTCAACAGGGTGATCGTTTTCCTATCAATCGAGTGATTGATGGCAAATATGGCACTCAACGCTGGCAAGCCAGTTATAATAAAAAATTAAATATCCAACCTTGGTTAGAAATCTCTTTTCCTGAGCCCATATTGGTAGGGAGGTTAAAAATGAGTACGAATCGGGAATATTATTACGAAACTGATTACCTTGAAAACAAGAATAAATTTAACTTCAGCGATTATGTAATATCCGTCAAAACTGAATCTGGCACTTGGAAAAAAGTTGGATCTACAAAAGAATTCGCAAGTCTGAGAAAATCCAACTCTGAATTGGATGAGGCAAGCAAAGAGATAGCTCATTACACTTACAATCTATCGGAGGATGGACCAAGACCGAGTTTTGTAGGAAGTTTTATAAAACCTAAAATTACTCATGTACTTCACCGTGGAAGCCCAGAGAATCCGCGTGATGTTGTTCTACCAGCAGGGCCTAAAGTTCTTGCTGGAGATTTGGGAATAGGAAATGAAGCCACGGGACACTCTCGGCGGGCAGAATTTGCGGAATGGGTGGTCGATCCATCCAATCCACTTACTGCACGAGTAATGGCAAATCGCATATGGCAACATGTTTTTGGAGCTGGATTAGTGGTAACAGGAGGAGATTTTGGTCGTGCTGGAGCCCCGCCCAGTCATCCCGATTTGCTTGATTGGATAGCAGCAGAATTTGCTAATCCTTCACATCCAGAGGCAACACCATGGTCGATGAAAGAATTGATTCGTTTATTGGTCACTTCCGACGCGTTTAAAAGATCGAGTAGTCCTTCTGATATCGGTCTGGATAAAGATGCCACAAGTTCACTTCTTTGGCGTTTCCCTCCTCGACGAGTGGAGGCAGAGGTAATTCGTGATGGAATATTGCTTTCAACGGGTAAGCTTAACAGAGAGATGGGGGGTAGGAGTTACCGGATTCATAATGTAAAGAAAACCTACGCTCAATGGAAAGTGGTCAACAATTTTGGTCCGGAAACTTGGAGAAGGATGATCTACCAAGAACGAATGCGCCGAGTGGATGACCGAATTTTTACCGCTTTTGATTTTCCTGATTGTGGTCAGGTTCGAGCGAAGAGACCGGTTTCTACGACTCCCTTACAAGCACTAAATTTAATGAATAGTGACTTTGTTGTGGATCAAGCCAAACATTTAGCAGAAAGGGCTACCAAGGATTCGGGTGGTGATCTTATTGCTTCAGTTTCCCGTGCCTTTGAATTGATATTTACCCGTAAACCGACAAAAGATGAATTGGACGCATCTGTTGAAGTGGCCAAAGATCGTGGACTGTTCATCGTGTGTAGAGCGTTGATAAACTCCAATGAATTCGCCTTTCTACCCTGAGACTTTTTAACATGAACCATAACGAAGAAAATATTTCCCCTATCGGCCGATCCCTTTTAAATCGTAGGGGGTTTATGAAAAATACTGGTTTTTCACTGGGTGCATTAGGCTTGGCTCAACTTTTAAGCAAAGATGGATTAAGTGCATCGGATGATCCCACTAGTTTTAGCGGAAAGGATCCGATCCGGCCCGATATCGATCCAGATAATCCATATGCGCCTCGAGAGGCTCATTTCGATGCTGAAGCCAAGCAGGTATTGATTATTTTTTGCCCGGGTGCTGTGAGTCATGTGGATACTTTTGATTATAAACCTGACTTAATTAAATACCACGGGAAGAAACCACCGGGCATGCCCGCAGTTACCTTCGAAGGTCCATCAGGAAACATTGCAAAACCCTTTTGGGATTTTAAACCAAGGGGGAAAAGTGGGAAGATGATATCCGATCTACTTCCCAATCTTGGCAACTTGGCAGATGATTTCTGCTTTGTTCATTCCTTACACACCCAGACGAGTGCCCATCCGCAGGGAGAAAACTTTCTAAACACGGGGTTCACGATGGAAGGCTTTCCTTCTTTCGGATCGTGGGCAACTTATGCATTGGGTTCTGAGAATGAAGAACTACCTTCTTTCGTGGCCATAAACGACCCTCGTGGTCCTGCCCGCTCGGGCAAAAATAATTTTGGGAATGGATTTCTTCCAGCTGCTTTTCAGGGTACTGATTTTAATGCCAAAAATCCACCTGCTAATCTGGCTCGACCCAGTTCCTACAACTCGGCCGATGATCGATCAACTGTAAGCCTCCTTCAACGATTAAACGGGAATCACCTCGAAAAATATCCTGGAGATGCCGACTTAGCGGCCCGAATTGCAAGTTATGAACTTGCTGGAAAGATGCAGACTTCTATTCCTGATGTGATGGATATTTCTACTGAACCTTCCTACGTTCATAAAGAATATGGTACAGATTCAGGAACCGCTTTAAAAAAGGAGTACGCAAAAAACTGTATCCTTGCCCGTCGATTACTTGAAAAAGGGGTTCGTGTGGTTCAACTCTTTAATGGGAGTGATCCATCAGGTGGAAACGGAATTACTAATTGGGATTCACATAGCAATATTCATAAGACTCATGCAATGCAGGCTGAAATCATGGATCAACCGACTGCTGCATTAATAAGTGATATGAAACAACGGGGTTTGCTCAAAAATACCTTGGTCGTTTGGTGTACTGAATTTGGGCGGATGCCTTTTCTTCAAGGAAACGGTACGGGGCGTGATCATAATCCTGACGCATTTACCTGCTTCTTTGCTGGCGCAGGAGTTAAAAAAGGTTATTCTTATGGCGAGAGTGATAATTTTGGATTTAAGAGCGTTAAGGGAAAATCAAGTGTGTATGATTTTAATGCCACAATTCTTCATTTGATGGGGCTGGATCATGAACAATTAAGTTATTATCATAATGGTCTGGAGCGTCGCTTGACCAATGTTCATGGACATGTAATTAAACAAGTTCTTGCCTAGACAAAACTTCAGTCCTCTTAACGCCTTTTTGGTCTCCGAATTATGAGCTTTTTAAGATTTAGTTGGTTCAATTTTTTTATTTTATTTCCAAGTGTTATTTTAGCAGAACCTTTTGCGGATAAGCCTCCCCAGTCCGAATCAGTACAAAAACTCTTTGCTAAAAAAGTTCATCTTGAACCTGGAGTTCAAGGTAAACCATTACCTACGAATGACTGGTGGACTTCACTTTTGGCCAACGAACCATTCCCGGGTCGAATGTATGCCTATCCATTTACTGTGAGTGCAGATGCCATGGCAGTCAAAATATGGTACCCTCTAGAGTGGAATGAAAACGGTACAGAAATGGTTGCTGGAGAACCTTTGATGATCGAACCAATTGACCCCACGCCGGACCCTAATCCGGTTGAGCAGATACTATTTGATTTTAAGCAGGATTGGGATTCCCTTGGCTGGGAAATTGAGGGGGAAGCCTTTGGGGGTGCACCTATGACCCATGATCAGCACGGGACTAAAGGTATTGTGGGTAAGCAATATGCAGCCAGTTTTTATGGCCATGATGGCGCACTGGGGAAGGCAACTTCTCCAGAATTTTTAATTGAGAAAGACTACCTACATTTTAAAGTTTCAGGTGGGATTGAAAAAGAAATTCTTGGGGTTCACTTACTTGTGGATGGTCTGTCAGTTTATCAGGAAGTCGGGAAACAAAGCAATGATCTGGAATGGCGAACTTGGAATTTGAAGAAATATCGCGGGAAAAAAGCAAAGATTCAATTAGTAGATCAATCAAAAGGAGGATGGGGTTTTATCTCCGCCGACCACTTTGTTCTTTCCAAACTTGCCACCGCACCCAAGTCAGGGCCTTTTTCGCATGCATCCACATTGGATTGGGGAGATTGGCATGTTGCGATGAGGCTACATCTGGACGAAAATAAAAAGGCGGATGTTACATTCGGGCGGGGGATGCCTTATGTATGGATTGAGCCAAAAGGAATAGACCTAAAGATTTCGGGAGAGTTATTAGAAAATGGCACATTGATCCATGACAGAAGAACCTTTGGTATTTTTGCACCACAGGGCACATTGAAAGCATCGGATGGATATGTTCGGTTTAGCGGCCCGGTACTGTCTATCTGTGCCCTTAATGATGACCCCAGTAAGGCTAAACTTTTTTCCAAGCATGCTGGGGCTATCCCACGGGATACTCAATTTGATTGGAAATATGAAAAAGAGAAGGGTAGAGTTAGTACCACTTGGAAAGTGGTGACCGAGGGTGGGGGAGAGACTCTACATGGCTGGGTCCCTCATCATTACCGAACTACCAAGCACAATCTCAATCTTACCGGAATGGAATACAAAACAAGACGGGGGAAAATGGTTGTTGCGAAAGGAAAGGAATTTAAGATTGCCTGGCCATTTACCGGAATTATTCCCCTTTTTCCTCTTCCTAAGGACAGTGAGTTTCGCAAAGATGTTTTAGCCAATTTTATTAATCGTTGGGGCGATGAGCTACTCAAAAAGCCGGAACAAAATCGACAGGGTGGAGATACTTATTGGGGGGGGAAGTCCATGTTAAAAACTTGCCAAGCATTTAATATGGCCTGGCAATTACAACTCCCTATCGCCAAGGATTTGTACAAAGAAGCTAAGCGTGTTGTTGAAGACTGGCTTACTTACGATCCGGGAGAGAAAGCATTCTATTATGCCCGTTACCCCCTTCCTTGGTCTGGATTAGTTGGATTCAATCCATCTTATGGATCCGAGCAGTTTACTGATAACCATTTCCATTATGGTTACCTAGCAATGAGTGCGGCTCTGATCGGTATGCATGATCCGGTATGGCTAAAGAAACACGGTCCCAGTGTGACGGAGGTAGTGAAACAATATGCAGAATGGAAAAGAGATTCTACTCGTTTTCCACGATTACGTACTTTTGAATGTTGGGGCGGTCATAGCTACGCAGGGGGAATGTCTAGTGGGTACGATGGAAATAACCAAGAATCTTCTTCGGAAGCGGTCGGTTCTTGGGCGGGCATGTTCTTTTTAGGGAACGCACTGGGTGATGAGGATATGATGGCCACTGGTGCGATGGGGTACTCTATTGAAACGGAAGCTGTTCATGAGTATTGGAATAATGCCTATGGGTGGGAAAAACCGGATCAATCAAACTGGTCGACTAATTATAAGCCCACAATTTGTTCGGTAATGAGAGATCGTGATATGGGCGCATGGACCTGGTTTAGCGGAGAACCTATCCATATCTATGGGATTCAATGGCTTCCCGCATGGACGCACATGAATTATTTTGGTGCCCATTCTGAGCATTCTATCTTTCAGCTCAATCAAATGTTAGAAAAGCAGGGGAAGGATAAAGGAAAAATGACCTGGGATAAAATAGATGGCGATTGGGGGCAAGTCACAGCTGCTTACGCCGCATTTTGTCAACCCGATGAAATATGTCGTATTTTGGATGAGGCTATTGAAAAAAAATGGAAGATTTCCAGTCCTAAGCATGCAGGTATTCCCTATTATCTTGCTCATGCTAGTCGAGCCTATGGTTTAATAGATAAGGAATCTCATACAGACTTACCCACATCTGTAGTTCTCAAGAAAGCGGATGGTACCCGAACTGCATTAGTTTATAATTTATCGAGCGAATCTAAGGCAGTCACAATTTATGTAAAAGGGAAGATAGTATTGAAGGGCAAAC
>CAWUUU010000198.1:0-3434 GCA_963924995.1 uncultured Opitutales bacterium | reverse complement strand
CTTGATCCAGGAATGTACAATATAGCTGTTCTTATGGAAGATGAGAATTTTCAAGATTTAGCGTTACGACCTGATTCAAATCCCACTTTATACTCTCGTACCCTGTATGTGCCTGGATTTAATCCAATCTTATTAGAAACTGATAACCGAGGAAATGGCAGAAGTCGATTGGTGTGGGGGCAAGATGCGAGGGATCTAAGCAGGTTTGCCACAACTCAACTTAATCCGTTAAAGGTAGTAGAGGGAATAGGAGGGGGCTTTGAAGCTTCTAAGAAATATAACTTTAATATCGTTCCCTATGCCACAAATACGACACAGGGGAAGCCTAATATTGATTATGAAATCTTATCTGATGGTACATTACGTTTTACCATTATGGATGATGCGAATTCGAGTATATTTGATCCGAATGACCGTTTTACAATTAGTTTTTCTTCCGTGATTTCCGGAATTGATTTTACGAATACAGTGGGAGATGGAATTATAAATAATTCTTTTTGGGCCGGAAATAAAGCAGCACGCGATACATTTACTGAAAATAATCAAACTCTAGTTCTTAGTCTTTCTCCCCAGTCGGGTGATACGGTTAATTCAATTGAAGTCCCAGTTCGTTGTGAATCAGATAACAATGCATCCCAGACATTTACTTTAACTGCCTATGATGAAAATGGCAGCATGGTAGATTGTTCTGATGTAATTTGGAATTTAAACTTTGATTTTAATGTTACTGATGGAAACCATTCCAAAATTGCGAGCCTTGAAACTCCTCAATATTATATGCTTGGAGAAGCAGAGTTCGGATTTGGTTATTATTATCCATTATATCCAAAATCAGTCTACCTGGATAGTGATTCGAATGGGACGGGAATTTACAATCCTTTTGATGCATCCTCCCCGGGCAGTATCTATCACCCACACACATTTGCGGATACCCCTTTTTACATGCCAACTGGAAATATGAATCATGCTACGAGTGTATTGCCGGCGTATACAAGCATGTTAAATGCTCGACTAGATTACAATGAATCGAGCCAAGTAAATCTGATTCTTAATTCAACTTTACAGGGAAAAGGAATGACATTGACTGCCACTTTAAATGGGGAGTCAATAAGCACCAGAATTACCATGTCCAAGCATAGTGTTTTGACAGAAGAAGAACTATGGCTGGATCAATACTTTTCCACTATTTTAAAAGGCACGATTTCCACCTTGGATGAAGATAATGATTCTTTAACCCTTGCCCAGGAGTGGAACTCTCGAACCAATCCATTGCTTGCTGATACCGATGGAGATGGATTAAATGATTACCTTGAAATCAATACTTTGAAAACAAATCCAAATTCACATGATACGGATGGAGATGGTTTTTCCGATAATGCAGAATTGAACAGACTGGAAAAAGGGTTTGATCCACTTATCTATAATACATCCGGCCTACCAAGCATAACTGCTTTGTATAAAAGTGGTAGTGCAATTAGCTCTCAACCAGGTGCAGAAATAAGCATAGGTGCAATAGCCGTCGAAACTAGTTTTAAAGGAATTGATACAAACCGTACTGTTACAATTGGAGGGACTTTTTTACAAGTGGTCAACTATTCAAATTCAAAATGGATGGTCAACAAAACTGCACCCAGCGGAACATATAAAATTGTATATTCTGCGCGGGATTCACTGAATAGGACTGTACGGTTAATGCAGGATTTAATTGTGACCGCAATTGATGTGACAAAGCCCATTATCTCACTTTCAAATAATGGCCCAATTTATATACTCAAAGGGACGGCTTATACACTACCCACAGTTACAGCATTTGATAATCAAGATGGAATACTCACAAGTTCTATAAGCGTGGCGGGGGAAAGCATGATCGATGTTAATAAAACTGGTACATATCAGGTCAATTACTCGGTTAGTGACGCAGCAGGAAATACCGCAAATGCAACTTTAAATGTAGTGGTGGAAGATTTTGCCTATACTCTCAATGGTAAGGCAATAGATGGTTATTTATCCGGCTCAACCGTTATTTTTGATGGAAAAGCCGATACCGAAGGGTTTGATGGTTTGCACGACTTAGATCGTACCATTCAAACGGACGCCTCGGGAAGTTTTGTTCTTCAGTTAACTTCCTCGGAATTGAATACCTTCGATCTAAATGGAAATAATTTATTGGATGCGAATGAGGGAAGAATTATTATAACGGGTGGCTACGACCCAACGATTGATGCCAATTTTACGGGGCGCTATCAAACGGATGCAAATTCCTCAGTAGTCAGTCCATTGTCTACTTTAGTAACAGCAGTAATGGATCAAGGCCTTAGCAAGGAACAGGCAAAGGCAAAAGTAGCCACTGCTTTCGGATTATCCAGTGATATTGATCCTACCAATTATGATCCGATTGCGGGGTCGTTGGCGGGAGATGCATCATCCAGTCAATTCCTTCTAGCCACCGCCCGACTGGCCAACGCAATGAAGCAAGCCGATGCACTCGCAGGTTATTTATCCATTCCCACTACGAGTGCGGGGCAGGTAAGTACCGCGTTTGTGGGACAGTTAGCACAAAGTCTTTCTAATTCATTAATAAACTCCAATCCATTGGATGATTCGACTGTTTTAACCCAGGCTTTTTCTGCCTCTCTTCAATCTATCCAACCCAGTGCCGATGTTAATGTTAGTCAAGTTTCAAGTGCGGTTACATTGCTCGAGGCTGCCGATAATTTATTAGTTCAAACAATCAATGCAGGAGGGGCTCCCAATATTTTAGCGGTAAGCTTGGCTAAGAATCAACAGGCTGTCGAAGATGCCATCATTGAGGGATATTCAAACCCTTCCATTACTCTTTCTACCCTCGCCACTACCGCTACCACTGCCTCGATTCAATCGGCTAGTAATGCAATTTCATCGATTAATGTTTTCCCTCCAGTCGCAGAGGATTTTCAATATTCGATACGGGCCAATACATGGACTTCGGGTAGTTTGGTTATGTCAATCACTGCAAGCGATGGAGATGGAGATTCAATTATTTACTCAATTACCACAGCCAATTTTGATCTAGATGCGGATGGTAACAAACCGTTTGCGGTTTCTTCATCTGGCGCACTATCTATTAATGATATTGATGACTTACTCCCTTACGCCGGGACAACTATTGATATCAAATTATCCTTATCGGACGGAAAGGGTATGTCCACTACGATACTCGGAGCCTTATCCATAGATAATAAACTGAGCCTCAATTCTACTCCGATTGATGGAAAGGCAGGCTGGTTAGAATCCTCTTGGTTAAAAACATTTTATTCTGCCGGTGCTTTATGGATTTATCACCCGGCCCACGATTGGTTATATGTAAGTGCAGATAATTCTGATGGCTATTGGTTCTGGGATAGTAAGATGAAGATTTGGTGGTGGACGAAAACTAGTATTTATCCATATTTTTA
>CAWUUU010000197.1:0-5672 GCA_963924995.1 uncultured Opitutales bacterium | reverse complement strand
AAGCGGGTTTATTAATCGATAAATTAGCAATAAGTATTTTCTCGTGAACATTGAAATCAAGTGGCGATTTACTCAGAACAGGAAGTCCAAATGCGCCTGCTCTAGTGTTACCCCTTGCATTGAAAAACTAAACTTTCCAAGTTTTGTACTTGTACGCCAATCTGTGAATTCGTTTTAATCGTGTCATGAATAAAACTTTTTGTTTTCTTGTGTTTTTCTTTTCACTTTCGCTCCTTCAGGGAGATGAAAGAAAAGCAACTATTATTCATAAACAGGGGCAGTTTGAATGTCACACATTTCGTATTCCGGCAATGGTCGCTACGAATAAGGGCACATTACTTGGCGTTTATGATATGAGATACACGAGTAGCCGAGATTTGCAGGGTGATATGGATATCGGACTATCCCGGTCGACCGATGGTGGGAATACTTGGGCACGACCGGTATCGATTATGGACATGAAGAAATATGGAGATCTGCCTGAGGATCAAAACGGATGTTCGGATCCGAATATTCTTGTCGATCGTACGACAGGCGAAATATTTGTTTCCGCGGTCTGGACACATGGAAAGCCTGGTACTCACCAGTGGCGAGGTAAGGGTTCGGAGCCGGGGTATTCGATCAATAAATCTTCTCAGTTCATGATCGTTCGTTCAATTGATGACGGACTTACTTGGAGCACCCCCGAAAACTGGACAAACAAACTCAAGGATCCGAAATGGCACTTGTTTGCCCCTGCTCCTGGAAATGGGATCACGTTATCGAATGGTACTTTGGTTATGCCGACACAGGGTAGGGATGCTGTCGGGCGACCCTTTTCCAATTTAATGTGGAGTGAAGATCATGGAAAAAACTGGACATTGTCGGAGCATGCCCGTGATAATACATCCGAGTGTGCGGTGGTTGAATTGAGTAATGGTTCCCTGATGCTTAATATGCGAGATAACCGGAACCGCTCCGATAAATCAAAAACCAATGGGCGTGCGGTCAGTGTAACACTTGACATGGGAAAGAGTTGGTCAGTTCATCCGTCTGATCACAAAGCTCTGCCGGAACCAGTCTGCATGGCGAGTTTGCTTTCCCATGATTTACCCGATGGGCGTCGTGCTCTTTTCTTTTCTAATCCAAACAGTAAGCAGAGACGTGAAAAAATGACTGTGCGTATGAGTTTGGATGGTGGGCAGACCTGGCCCCGATCCATTCTTCTTGATCAAAAGGGTGGAGCCTACAGTTCTTTGGCAATGGTGGATGAGAAAACTCTAGGGATATTATATGAGTCTTCGGTGGCGGATATGGTTTTTCAAAAAATGAACCTTTCAGAGTTTGGCCTGTAGGGAAAATTTAGTCCGAAACTTTTTTAAGCCCGTTCAGTTAATAGTCGGTATGATCACCAAAAAAATTCGTTTAATTTCCTATTTTATGCTCATTGCATCGGGAATGAATCTTGGAGCTCAACCGCAGGGGCAGGGGGGGCGTCCACCAGTGCGTAAACATACAATTATTCAGAGTGGAGAACTAAAGGTTATTCCGGCAAACCAAAAACTTTCGATAAAAAATAAGAGCGAAATTAAAAAATCGAAAAATGAAATTAAAGTAAAGGCGAATGGCATACCCGAACATAAAGTGGGGCGTTTTCCTAACCGATCCAACCCTAATTCTATAGCCGAACAGAACCACAATTTTTCAATTCCAATCAATCAGAAACCGTCCCCACAACCCATTCCTTTACATAATGAAACCGTTAGAGGGCCCCCCAATACTCCATTCGGGGTTGCAGTGAACGGGGTTTTGTTTGATCCAGGAACCGCTGAGTTCTATATGGGGGATCGACAGGCGGATTGGAATTACGAAGCGTTGGGAGGCTCGGTCTTGCTTGGATTGGATTCAAATCATGGACATGTCCAGCCTAATGGCTCTTATCATTACCATGGGTTGCCTACTGGTTTATTACAAAAACTCGGTTTGAATACGACCGAGCATTCACCTTTAGTCGGATATGCAATGGACGGCTTTCCAGTATATGCGGTGTATGGTTACAAAGACCCGAAGGATACGAATTCAGGAATTCAAAAAGTTATCAGTAGTTTTCAATTAAAAAAAGGAAAACGGGCAAACCCACCGGGTGGGAAATATGACGGTACTTTTAGCAAGGATTACAGTTATCTTGAAGGATCAGGCGATTTGGATGAATGCAATGGCCGATTTACTATTACCAAAGAATTCCCCAAGGGAACCTATGCTTATTTTCTGACCGAGAATTGGCCGGTCATTCCAAGGTTTTTTAAAGCGGAACCCTTGAAGTTACGCGGTGGATCGCCCCACCATCGAAGGGGTGGATCGCCTCCGTCGAGATGAGTTCCTTACCGCTTCGTTTTGGTAAGGGCTACCTTGGCAGATTGGCGAAGCATGTTTGCCTCCTTTCCTGTTAGTCGGCCGGTCCAAGTGACTGAAGTGGGGTCTTTCCCGGAGAGGCTACTCCAAAAAATGCAGGATACCAAGTAAGCTCCATTTGTGGATGGATGACTGCCATCCTTTTTATAGAGACTTTCAAAAAGAGCCTGATCCCTTTCCTTCGTTTCGGAATAGGCAAGTCCAACGGGGAGGACGAGGGCATTGTTTTCCTGGGCAGCCTTAAGGTAAGCCGCAGATATTTTTTTCTGCATCGTTCTGTAGTTGGGATAGGCCTTCGGGTTTTTTTTATCTCCCGCTTTTCTTCCCCAGGTTAGGTAAAGGCAGGGAGTGGATCCCGCCTTTTGAATAATTTTAGCAAATGAGCCAACCGCCTGGTGAAATCCTTTCGAAAACTCTCCGCCTAAGCCAGACTTCTGGCTTTGTTCCTGCAAAACGACGAAGTCCCATTTTTCTGAACGGATCAATTTTTCGGTGACTGGATCAGCGAGGTGAAAAGAAAGATCTTTTCCTCCTTTCCAATGAAAAGTGAGCTCCCAAGCCGGGCCTTCAGCTTGGAAAAAGTCGGTTATTATTTTGGAGCATTGGCCGGTATAGCTGTTACCGATAAAGAGAACTTTTTTTGCCTGGCAATGGAAAGTTCCGATGGAAATAAAAATGGTTATGAGAAGTGTAAGGTTTTTAAACATGGAAAATAATGTACGAAAATTTATCAGGACTTGAAGCTTTAAGGTTTGCCTTAACTAAAAGGCAAGTCGAACTTAAATTATTTCGAAAATGTATTTATAACCCCCCATTTATGATTCGGCCGTTTATTATTCTCTCGTCATTCTTTTTGTGGGTATTTGCATCTGTTTATACTCTGGCGAGTGAGAAGGTTGTACTCGCTCATTATATGCCCTGGTATTCCACTAATCCGGAGTTAGGTGAGTGGGGTTGGCATTGGACTATGGATCATACCGATCCCAGTGAAGTCGGGTGGAATGGAAAGAGAACAATCGCATCTCATGATTATCCTTTAATTGGTTTATATGACTCGGGAGATATTTTGGTTTTGGAGTGTCAGGTACAACAAATGAAGTTGGCCGGAATCGATGGTGTGGTCATTGATTGGTACGGTATTCATGATCTGAATGATTACAGGATTATTCATGAAAATACTAAAAAGCTTGTTTCTGTTATCAAACGAGCAGGCCTTCAATTTGCGATTTGTTTTGAGGACCGGGCGATCTTAGAAGCGGTAAAAAAAGGAATGATCAAGGAGAGTGTAGCGATTAATCGTGGGCGTGAATCCATCCAATGGATTGCCCAGAATTGGTTTTTGGAAGATGCGTATGTACAGATCAACGGAAAGCCCATACTCCTAGTTTTTGGCCCGTTGGCATTAAATGATGGAAAGCTTAAAAAAGCGGTTGAAAAAATAGATCCCAAGCCAGTCACTTTTTCATTACATCATTTGACAAAGTCAGGGGAAGGGGACTCATCATTTGCCTGGCCTCCGGTAGATGGTGGCAAACGGCTTTCGGAAAATGGATGGAAGAAATCGTTACAAAATATTTATGATACTGGTTCCGAAAGATTAAATCCAATCCCCATCGCTTTTCCCGCCTATCGGGATTTTTATCAAAATGCGGGTATTGGAAAGAGTTACGGGAGTATACCAGATCGTGATGGTCAAACCTGGAAGGATTCTTTGAATCTAGCAATTTCCCAACCCTCTCCCATTATTCAACTTGCGACCTGGAATGATTATGGAGAGGGAACAGTAATCGAACCAACCACAAGTCTTGGATACAGATACCTCTATGAATTAAGTTTAAAAATCGGAAGTCAGGTAAAGGAAGGAGATCTCGCATTGCCTGCAGAATTATTAACGCTTAGAAAAAGGACGAAGGAGAATGTACAAATACAGGAGCTTCTTAATCAAGCATCAGATTGTATCTTTTCATCCCGTATTGAAGAGGCTGAGTTGATCATTAAAAAAGTGAAGGAGGAAGAAAAGAACTTACCTGCTTATTTTGAGAATGGGCCGGTGATGACGGACCCTGAATACCGTTTTTATTCCGATATTCAATATCGTGAATCGATTCCACAAAACCAAACGGAGTATCAGAAATTACGTTGTCGATTGGATGTGTATGGCCCGGTAGAAGGAAATAAAAACCCAGTAGTGATATGGTTTCACGGAGGAGGAATATCAAGAGGTAATCGAACGATTCCTTTACCCCTGCGGAAAAAGGGAATGGTGGTAGTGTCAGCAAATTATCGATTCAGCCCGAGAATAAAATCACCGGCATATGTTGAGGATGCAGCCGCAGTGGTGGCATGGACACTTAAAAATATAGAAAATTACGGAGGTTCTACCAATGGAATTTTTGTAAGCGGACATTCAGCCGGTGGGTACCTCGCCAGTATGGTCGGACTGGATTCGAAATACCTGAAAGCCTTTGGATGTTCTCCCGATCAGCTTGCCGGCTTGGTTCCCTTTAGTGGGCACACCATTACTCATTTTACGGTTCGGAAGGAAAGAGGGATTCCATGGAGCCAGGTAGTTGTCGATGAAATGGGTCCGCTTTTTCATGTTAATAAAAACACTCCGCCCATTTTATTAATCACTGGAGATCGGGAACTGGAATTATTTGGTCGCTATGAGGAAACGGCATATTTTTGGAGAATGATGAAAAAGGTGGGTAATCCAGCAGTTTTTTTGCGCGAGATCAAAGGGTTTGACCATGGGGGCATGCCAAAGCCAGCTTTTCCACTACTCCTGGATTTTGTTCAGGTGTGCCTCAGTAAGAAGAAATAAATCGTTCATTCGATTTATGATAAAGTTATGCTGCTGAAAGTTTTTAGGCAAATTATCATGTGCGTTGGAGTGTACATTTAGATATAATCATATTTACTCCAATACTCGCTACCTCTCATCTAAATTAATTTCTATCTAACTTGGTTCAGGGTGTGGATAAATTTTTTTAATTCTTTACTATAAGACTTTAATCACCGCTTTTCCTAATTTTACCATTTCCTCCTAAAGGACTGTCCAACCTCCATTTATTTAAGCCATTAATGATTTTATCATCCAAAGTCTTTTCATTACTCTCTTCGTTTGCTTTATCAGTAAGTTTTTCATTTGCTGTGCCTAAGGCCCTTTCTCCGGTTTTGACTCAACGCTGCGCTCCCTGTCACGGACCCGACTTGAATGGAGTGGGCGGGGTCTTCCCCAGCCTGATGACCTCGGAACTGGTTAAGTCGGGCAATATGGA
>CAWUUU010000196.1:0-4527 GCA_963924995.1 uncultured Opitutales bacterium | reverse complement strand
ATATCAAGCGAAGGTCCAGCCCCCACTACTAAACCAAGGGTGCCTTTACCAATAGTATTCCATTCATTGGGCACTCTTTTAGTGAGGTAATTAGCTAAGTTAGTGAAAATTTGCCTCTGTCGTAAAAAGCCGGTTTCTGAACGGGTCCTTCTCGCTCGCATGGTGGAATCAATTTCCGCAATTACTAGATCGAGAATCTTTGTATATTCAGATGCGTTATCTTTACTAATTTCTTTGCTCACTTTAACTGTTGGAGCAGTATCATAATCGAGAAGCATAAAATTCTCTAATACATCCTTCAATAAGGATAAACATTCGGTTCTTTTAACTTGCTTGATGTTTTCTGGTAATGAAGTGTTTTCTAGAGTAGGAGGAGAAAACCATAGAACTCCTAAAGGATATTTATTTGAAGCTTCTAATAATTTATCGGAGGGCAGTGGACCAAGCAGAATAATCGAGGTTGCACCTTCTGATACTGACTCTGAAAGCCAATCAGAATTCATGTTGTAATGAAATTATAAAGATTATTTGAAAATTCGCACAAGTTATTTTCATCAAGTTAGTGGTCTATCTTTCGATTCGACTAATCATATCAAAGAGTATTTAATATGCCTTATCTATGTTTAACGACAAATCAATTCTTGTGACTGGAGCGACCGGATCATTCGGACAAAAATTTGTTCAAACAGTTATTGAGAAGTTTAGACCTCGGCGTGTGATCGTTTATTCTCGTGATGAATGGAAGCAGTCTGAAATGCAAAAACAAAAGGTTTTTAATCAGGGTCAGGTACGCTTTTTCCTTGGTGATGTTCGCGATAAGGATCGTCTGATCCTAGCGATGAGAGGTGTTGATTATGTAGTTCATGCTGCTGCCCTCAAGCAAGTACCTGCTGCTGAATATAATCCACATGAATTTATAAAAACTAATGTAGATGGAGCGACAAATATAGTTGAGGCTGCGTTACACGCAGGAGTAAGTAAGGTGATTGCATTAAGTACTGATAAGGCGGTCAACCCAGTTAATCTATATGGTGCGACCAAGTTGTGCTCGGATAAGGTTTTTGTTGCAGCAAATAGCTACGGTGGAGATGCGGGAACGATTTTTTCTGTTGTTAGGTATGGTAATGTAGTTGGAAGTAGGGGCAGTGTGGCACCGTTATTTGCAAGTCAACGGGAATCTGGTTCTCTTACTATTACGAATCCAGATATGACTCGGTTCTTGATTACTTTGCAAGCTGGTGTTGATTTTGTTTTGCAATGTTTCGAGCAGATGGTTGGCGGAGAATTATTTGTTCCGAAAATCCCCGCATGTACGGTAGCAGATATTGCCAGTGTAATCGCACCCGATTGCCCATGGGAGACAGTTGGATTAAGACCAGGTGAGAAAATGCATGAAATTCTCATCCCTGAAGATGAATCTCGAAATGTGTTAGAATTTGATGATTATTATGTAATACAACCTATTCAATCTTTTTGGGGAAATAAAATAGGAATTTTGGGTGGGGTTCCTTGTTCGGATGGTTTTAAATTTGCGAGTAATTGTAATTGTGAAAATCTAAAAAAAGAGGAGTTACGAGAATTATTTGTTGATTTTTTACCCTCTTCTTAACCTAGTTTATACACTTTCTATTCTTATAGGTGAAAATTCTCACCAAAATTACAGATTCGACAGAACCTCCTTTAATTGTTGCTGAATTATCGGGTAACCATGGTGGAGATCTTAATAAAGCATTTCGATTAGTGGAAGCTGCCATTGACGCAGGAGCGGATGCAGTTAAACTTCAAACTTATAAACCTGAGACAATAACTGTTAATGGGAAAGACGATCGATTTTTACTAAAAGAAGGTCTATGGAAAGGGCGTTATTTACATGATCTTTATCAAGATGCAATGACGCCTTGGGAGTGGCATGAACCACTTGCTAATCAAGCAAAAGAACTAGGTGCATTTTTATTTAGTTCACCATTTGATGAGAGTGCAGTCGAATATTTGGAGGCTACCCTTGATCCTATTTTACATAAAATTGCATCGTTTGAGTTAAATCATTTTCCATTACTCGAAAAAATAGGTGAGACGAAGAAGCCCGTTTTGGCAAGTGTGGGAGTTTCTAGCGAGAACGAGATTAAAAATGCGGTTGATGTTCTATATTCATCAGGGTGCCCGCATATAACTCTTTTGCATTGCGTAAGTGAATACCCAGCAATGCCAGAAGATTTTAATCTGCCGTCCATGGTAAATTTAAAAAAATATTCCGAGAATATATCAATTGGTTTATCTGATCATTCTTTAGGTCACACCATTGCAGTTGCAGCTACTGCATTAGGTGCTCGTGTTATTGAAAAGCATTTTACTTTGGACCGAGATGCGAGTTCTATTGATGGTGCTTTTTCAATGTTACCCGATGAATTTAAATCCTTGGTTGATCAAGTGAAATGCACACACTTGGCAATGAGTGAAGTTAATAATTTGGAGTCCACAAAGAAAAATAAAGCATCATTTTTCAAAAGATCGATTTTAGTGTCTTCTATGATTAAGCGAAACGAGATTCTTACTACTGAAAACATAAGAGTTGCAAGACCTGGAGATGGTTTGTGTCCGAGTTTTTGGAATCAAGTGCTTGGTGCTGTGGCGACATGTGATATGCGAGTCGGGCACCCTTTATCCTTAAGCGACTTCGGTAGAAAATAGTATTTAAATTAAATAAATTGTTTCATTTTTGGTTTATTTGCCAAAATGATGTTATATTTATAAGTGACTCAAAACAAAATCGAGGAGCTTATCATCCCAACTTTTATAGGTTCAACTGACGAACGACTTCGACAAGCTTGTTATTGGCTTTCAACATATTGCCCTGGTAGATCACTAACACTTGAACAAATTGGAAATATTATGGGAGTTTCTAGGGAAAGAGTTCGCCAAATCGAAGCACAAGCTCTTCGTAAACTTAGGCATCCATCTAGGATTAATATTTTAAGGGAGCACCAATATTAGATTTCGTGTTAAGGGAATAGTAAAAGTTTCTCTTTTCAATATTTAGTCATCTGACTATGCTTCTCCTTAGTGAATAATTATACTAAGTCATTAACAGAAAGAGATGCCTTTATTTTACTCAATGGATTATCGAAAATAGGTCCGATCTCCGCGAGAAATTTAATGGGAAACTTCGAAGGCAACCCTTGTGCAATTTTTCAGTCATGTAAATCAGAACTATTTAAGGTGAATGGGATAGGGCAAAAAATTATTGATTCTTTGATTAATCCTAAAAATGAAGATTGGCTTAATTCAGAAAAACAGAAAATTGAAACTCGAAACGCTTCTTTTGTCTCCCAACCAGATTTGCCTGTTCTCCTGTTGGAAATTTATGATCCTCCGATCGGACTTTATGTGTCAGGCGAAATTCCAACACGACCTTTTGTAAGCATAGTAGGGACTAGAAACCCAACCATGTACGGTCAGAAACAGGCAAGACAAATGGCTGCTCAGTTAACCGAAGCAGGGTTTTGTATTGTAAGCGGTATGGCACGTGGAATTGATACTGCTGCACATGAAGGAGCACTCGATGCGGGCGGTCCCACTATTGCTTTTTTAGGCTGTGGTCTCGATATTGTTTATCCACCTGAAAATATAAATTTATATCAAAGAATTATTGAAAAGGGAGCTGTTATTTCAGAATTCCCTTTTGGACGAAAAGCAGATCGTAGGACATTTCCGATGCGTAACCGATTAGTTTCTGGGGTAGCACAAGCAGTTGTTGTAGTTGAGTCAGCTGCGTCAGGTGGAAGTTTGATCACCGCTCAATTTGCTGCAGACCAAGGACGGACTGTTTTTGCGGTGCCCGGGCGAATTGACCAGCCTAGTTCGGCTGGTTGCCATAAACTAATAAGGGAAGGAGCCACTCTTATTCGCTCTGCAGTTGATGTAATTGAAGATCTTCGTCCTTATATGAAAAAGGATCAATATTTACTAAATTTTGAAAACGATAAAAAGGATTCCGCTCAGGAATCTAATCTTTACCAGAATTTAAATAAGAATGAAAGTTTACTCATTACCGAACTAAAAGAAGGAGAACAACTTTCACTTGATGAATTAAGCCAAAGAACTGAATTAACTATTGCAGAAACAATGTCTTCGTTGACCCTTCTTGAACTCAATCGGCATGTCAAAAAGTATCCGAGTGGGAAATATGAACTTATTTAGCTTCATATCTCAAAATTGATTCATAGCCTTTAGTATTAATTATAATAACCTAGGTGTTTCCCGCTTGATTTAAGTAAAAATAGTCGATGGGTTAGTTTTTGAGTTAATGATTATAAGTCCAAGATGATAAATATATTAGCCATTATTTCCTCACCTAACTGGCCATTATGTGTACTTTTATTAAGTGTGTTCTGGGTTGTTTTTGGAATTACAAAACTCAAACTTCACGCATTTTTAACTTTAATGATTGCAGCTATTTTTGTCGGATTGCTGTCCGGTCCTTTGCCCGAACTTTCGATCGAAAATAAAGGTCTTTTTCACAATCGAGTT
>CAWUUU010000195.1:0-10170 GCA_963924995.1 uncultured Opitutales bacterium | reverse complement strand
GATTTATGTTTTTCTTTATCAACGAGATCAGAAACTTTATTTCCATTTACCCAGGTTTGGATACGATGGCCTTTAGCAACAATTCGGTATTGATTCCATTCTCCATTCTTGAAGTATTTGTGGGGTTTGAGGTCGTCTTTGGAGGTCATCCAACCACCACAAGCTTCCCCGTAAATATAACCTGATTCGGCTCCATTTTCCTTGGTTGCCTCAATTTCAACTTGGGGTCCATTTACACGGCCGTGTTTATCACCGCGAGCCTTTTCCTTATCGGTGAGTTCTTTGCATTGTGAGCGAATTTGTACACCTGAGTTGAGTTCGTCATTAATCAATTTGACCTGAAATTGAAGCTCGAAGTCACCATATAGCTTAACTGAACAGAGGAAGGAATTGGGGCTTCCTTCTTTTGTTTTACCAATGATTGAGCCTTTTTCTACTCGGTAGGAGGCAGTGCCGTTTAGTTGAGTCCAACCTTTGAGGGTTTTGCCGTCAAAGATTGATGCTAGGTCACTCTTGTGGTGTTTAGCTTGTAGTGTGTAAGTGAGTAGGAGAGAAAAGCAAAGAATAAATTTAATAAACATGGTAATTCTGGGTTAATGATATGATTGAAGATATTACATAAAACACCAAAATTTTACATTTAGGCAAGCGAGGGAATCTCTTTTTAGAAACTTTTTTGATCACCCTTGGATGAAACTATAAATTATTTTTTCTTTGCCCTGCGTTTATTTCTAGATTCGGAGTGCTCTTCTGGAGTCAACCATGGGCCGGGTTCCAAAGTAATATCCGCCTCGGTGGGAAGTTTTACCCGATTCGTCTTATCCCCATAATCGTCGAGTTTCTCGTTGAGTTCATCTTCGGTAACAGGGTAGGTGGGAACGCCCGAAGCGGGAACTTTTTCACCTGCGATCCATGCAATTGTGTTGAGAATCAATTGACGATAGCCATCAATCGCCCAGTTGCGATGGTGATGCCCTCCGGTGAACCCCGCACCTCGTCCTCCCCCCGGGCGAGTAATCCCCCAGAGGAGAGATTGTTTTTTACCTTTGGCTAGATAAGCGGCACGGGTCCATATGTTGTTTATATGATGGAGATTCTTTTCGTTGGGAGTGGCGGCCCCCAAGTTGAGTGAATTTGGGTCGAGTTGGATGTTGAAGTAAAATTCATCCACCGCTTTGATCGGCCCGACCCCGTGAGCGGTTTCATGTCCTTTAAGTGGTTTAATATCCGCTCTCCAAAATGGGTTGACTGAGATGCCATTTTTAAAAAAGCCTCCAATCCAAGGAAGGTAATATTTTTCTCCCTGTTCCACACTTGGGTGTACAGCATAATGCATAAAGAGGACACCGATTTTCTTTTCTTTGACCAATTGATCCATTTTTTCCCATCCTTTTCCAATCACCGAAGTACCATCCGCGTAGATGACAATGGCATCGGCATCGTCGAGAGTGGAATCATCTGTTGGCCAACCCGCATGGACCTCAGCTTTAATGGCCACTTTCTTCTGGGCGTTGAGGTGCTTAGCCAAGAGGTGAGAGCCTGCTTTAAACTCATGATCGCCAGACGCATGACTTCTTGAACCGTGTAGAAATACAACCTTGGCGGCTTGTAAAGAAATGCCTAGAAGAGCGGTGGATAGGCAGAGTGAGAAGAGGAATCTTTTCATTTATTTATAGTAAGTGATAATTTGTAAAAGTTAATAACCTAGATCACAAAATCAGCTAGTAAAGAATAATTCAGATTGTTTTTGAACAAACAATCGGCAACACTTTTCAAATGAAGTTATATTTTAATCTGTTTTATCTACTTATCTTCCTTTGTACTTCGCTTAAAGGCAAGAAACCAAATGTTATTTTTATTTTAGCCGATGACCTGGGGTATTCGGAGTTGGGAAGTTATGGTCAGAAAAAAATCCGGACCCCGCGATTAGATCAACTTGCTAATGAGGGGATGCGTTTCACACGCAACTATTCTGGTAATGCAGTGTGTGCTCCCTCCCGTTGCGTTCTCATGACGGGTAAGCACCCCGGTCATGCCTTCATTCGAAATAACGGGGAGGTTAAACCTGAGGGTCAAAAACCAATACCGAAGAGTGAGATAACCATGGCTGAAATGTTTAAAGCAGAGGGCTACACGACTGGGGCATTCGGGAAATGGGGATTGGGAAGCCCTGGCTCAGAGGGGGATCCGATCAACCAAGGTTTTGACCGTTTTTACGGATACAATTGCCAGCGACATGCACACAGTTACTACCCTGATTATCTATGGAGCGACCTTGAACGGGTTGATTTGGATAATGTACCTCCCGTTCCTGGGCATGCATCTTTGCCAAAAGGTTCCGACCCGGCAGACCCCAAAAGTTATGATATCTTTAAGGGCAAGGAATATGCACCAGACCTGATCAATAAAGAAGCTTTAACCTTTATTCGTCAAAATAAGGATAAGCCCTTTTTTCTCTATTACCCGACGGTCATTCCTCATGTCGCCTTACATGTTCCAGATGAAGAATTAATTTCTTATTTAAAGTTGGGATGGAATGATCCACCTTTTTCTCGAGCAGAGGGATATGGGTACACGCCTCATTTTACTCCCCGAGCGGCTTATGCAGCAATGATCACGAGAATGGACACATATATTGGCCGGGTTTTGGATTTGGTTAAGGAGCTAGGGTTGACCCAGGATACGATTGTCGTGTTCACCTCCGACAATGGAACGACACACCTGAAACTCGAGGTCGACTATGACTTCTTTGAAAGCGTGGGAAATTTACGCGGTTTGAAGGGCTCCCTTTATGAGGGGGGGATACGTGTTCCCCTCATTGCAAAATGGCCGGAGAAAATAAAGGCGGGATCAGTCACGAACAGAATGACCGGTTTTGAGGATTGGATGGTTACTTTACACGACCTGACGGGTGCTGAAAAGCCACTAACCAGTAAGCACGACGGGTATAACCTTGCACCCAATTTGCTTGGTGATTCCCAGAACAAGCGTCCTCCCCTGTATCGTGAATTTTCAGGCTACGGTGGTCAGCAGGCAATTTGGATGGGGAAGTGGAAGGGAATTCGACAAAAAATGATCCGCAAGGGAAAGAACCACGACCCACTCAAAATTGAACTTTACGACTTGTCGAAAGACGAGTCCGAAATCACCGACTTAGCCAGTAAACATCCCGAAGTAGTTAAAAGAATGAGAGACTTGATGTTAAAGGAACATATTCCCTCCAAGGAATTTCCGATCGAAGTAATCGATTGAAACTTTCTTCTTCCTTGTTCGGATTGGGCATTAACCCTTTTTATTCTTTTGCTTGGGTGCTTTTGGGGCTTTCTTGAGAGGGCGGTCGTCCGGAGGCACTTGGTATTGTTTACGCAAGCGAGTTAATTCCGTTTTTAATTCTTTGGTTAACTTGGCATACTTTGGGTTTCCATAGACTGAATTGAGCTCGTTCGGGTCTTTTTCCAAATCGTAAAGCTCCCAACCATCGAGCATATAGAAATAGATCAGTTTGTGCTTATCCGTACGAACGCCGTAATGTCTTCGTACACTGTGAGCCCCCGGGTATTCGTAGTAGTGGTAATAGAGTGACTTGCGCCAATTTTTTGGTTTTTGACCCTTGAAGAGCGGAACGACGGATTGGCCTTGCATCTCTTTGGGCGATTGAACTCCACAAATATCAAGAAAGGTTTGTGCATAGTCGAGGTTTTGCACGAGGTCAGTGTTTCGACTACCAGGTTTGGTGACCCCGGGCCAACGGACAAGCAGGGGAGTGCGGAATGATTCCTCGTACATCCATCGCTTGTCGTACCATCCGTGTTCTCCCAAGTACCAACCTTGATCAGATGAATAAATTACCACGGTGTTCTTCGCCAAGCCCGACTCATCGAGGTAGTCGAGAAGCCGTCCCACATTTTCATCCACCGCATCAATGCAGCGAAGGTAATCTTTAACATATCTTTGATATTTCCACTTGAGAAGATCCTCGCCATCTAGTTTTGCTTCCTCGAACGCCTTATTCTTGGGATTATAAGCAGCGCCCCATTTCGCTTTTTGTTCGGGAGTCAGATTACCCGGAGCTCGTAGTTTTAGATCGTTGGCGGAAAGATGCCGATCAATCGTCATGGCTTGAGTAGAGGCAGGTTCCAGGCGGTTTTTATAATTATCCCGAAGGGTTTCTGGTTCAGGTATTTCGATATCGTCGTACTTGTTTAAATATTTGGGTCCGGGTTGCCAGTTTCTATGCGGTGCCTTGTGTTGGCTCATCAAGACAAATGGTTGGTTGGGGTCCCGCTTATTTTTGAGCCAGTCGAGGGTAACATCTGTTATTACATCTGTGGTATACCCGGTAATTTTTTTAACACCGTCGGGTGTGTTCATTGGGGGGTTATAATAAGGACCCTGCCCTTGAAGCACCTGCCAAAAATCAAAACCTGTCGGATCGCTCTTCAAGTGCCACTTACCCACCATCGCAGTTTGGTATCCATTTTTTTGGAGTAGTTTTGGAAAAGTTTGCTGAGCACCATTAAAGCGTTCGCCGTTGGTGAGTTGTCCATTCAAGTGACTATGTTTACCAGTCAGAATGACGGCGCGGCTGGGAGCACAGATTGAATTAGTGACAAAGGCACGGTCAAAAAGCATCCCTTCTTTGGCGATTCGATCAATATTGGGGGTCTTATTTCGATTCGAACCATATGCGGAGATTGCCTGGTAGGCGTGATCGTCGGCAAAAATGAAAAGAATGTTCATTGGCTTAGCTGAACATGCCAAGGTGTAGATTGTGACTAAAATAGTAAAAAGTGGCACATTTAATTTCATTTCACAAATGAGACTCGACATTTTCGGTATGGCAATGGAAAAATCTTTAGTAAGCGAAATTTACCATTTGACTTTGACTCCCAAATTATTGCCTAGGTCAGTCAAATTTAGTCGCAAAACGGATTACTGGTAAGTTTACCCAGGAATCGGAAAAATATTTTATATAATTCGACTTTACTTCTTATTAAAAAAAGATAAATAAGTTAATTTTATAGCATCTATTCCAATGAGTTGCTTTTAATTTCTTCATTCCAACCCCTTATTTAATGATGAAAAAAATCCCCACAGGTATTATTGTGCCAAGTTCTGCTTTATGCATCCCCAAGAGTTCCCTTGCGGGATATGGTACGGTTGACAAGAGTCCTGCTCCCGGCGATGTAGTGTTCGGAACCGTGAAAAGAATCGGCCATCACTCGTCACTCGAAAATGTGTCTGGTCGAATTCATACGATTCATAATGGTACAAAGGCACTTTTTGTATACGGAAATCGTTATGCCCCTGATCATTATGAAGGAATTGTTCCTGAAGAATTTTCAAAGGAAGTAGACCTTCTTGCCCGTTCGGGGGTAATTGGTTCGGTGCAAACAAAAAACGCAATGCTTAAGGACCCAACGAGGATCCGTATATCTGGATACTTACTAGACAAGAATGGAGAGGTGGTGAATACGATTAATCATCCCAAGATTAAAGCTATTTCAGGCAAACAGAAAAAGGGGATGGCTAAGATGATCTTAGTGGTTGGAACTGCAATGAATTCAGGCAAAAGTCTAGCCGCGGCTGCTTGTTGTCGTGCATTGCACCAAATGGGCTATGTGGTGAATGGTTGCAAGGTCACGGGGACTGCAAGTTTACAGGATATTCTTCATATGAATGATGCAGGAGCCAAAGATTTTGCTGATTTTACCTACCTCGGTTACCCGTCGACTTATATGTTAGAGATGAAAGAATTACTGGAGATCTTTAATACCTTGGATATGAAGATGGGAAACAATCAAAAGAATTTCATTGTGGTTGAATTTGCGGACGGTATAAATCAGCGTGAAACGGCAATGCTCTTAGAAAGCCCCGAAATTGTGGCAAGATTTGATAAATTAATTTTTTGTGCGGCTGATGCTCTTGGTGCCGTTGGTGGCTTGCATATCTTAAAGGCAAACTTTAATCTTGTGCCTGATGCCATATCGGGGATTTGTTCGAGTTCACCCCTTCATGTTCGTGAATTACATTCATTTACTGATGCACCCGTTTTTAATAGTGCCGATCTTAAGCTCGATCAAATGGCAGAAATCCTCTTGAATTAATTTGTGGAAAATACCAAAGCCAAGCTCATTATTCATGGAGGTGCGGGCCGCTTAGAGGGTAAAGTTGCTACAACACAACAATACCAGTTTGGTTTGAACCTTGCTCTAGAACCTGCGTATCAGGTTTTGATTGAAGAGGGTGCCAGAGCTGGTGTGCTCAAGGCAATTGAGATCCTTGAGAGTGATCCAATATTTAACGCGGGCACTGGTTCGAAACTTCAATCAGATGGGCGAGTTCGTATGTCTGCAGCCTTGATGGATTCGAAGGATGGTATTTTTTCCGGGGTTATCAATATCCAAGATGTAGAACATCCTATTGATGTTGCTAATAAACTAAGTTCTGAGCCTCATCATCTTTTGTCCGGGTACGAAGCAACTGAATACGCTCGTAGAATGGGTTTCTCATTTCATGATCCAATTACCATGAGTCGATTTATCGAGTATCGAAAAGCTTTAAAGAAAAAAGAGAAATACGGAACGGTTGGAGCCGTAGCTTTGGATCGAGGTGGTATTATTTGTGCAGGAACATCTACCGGGGGAGTGGGGCATGAAACTCCAGGTCGCGTGGGCGATAGTGCAAGTGTTGCAGGCACATTTGCTGACTGTGCGGGAGGGGTTTCTTGCACAGGAAGAGGGGAGCATATTTTGAACCAAGGAGTTGCCGCACAAGTAGTCGCTCGACTAGGAGGACAGATTCCGCTTCGAGGAATTCTCAATGATGTTATGAAAGAGGGTTCAAGCCGTAAGCATGAGTTTGGCCTTATTGCTCTAGATCGAAACGGACATTTTGGAGTTAATTCGACAAAGCGTTCTATTTCTGTTTTGTATGCACTAAAGGACGAAGGTCGGGTCGTAGACTTCACTTCAGGGATCCGTAAATTAAATTGCTAATTAAGCGTTAAAGAACCTCTCACTCAATATATTATGTTTAAGTATCTCCTTACTCTTATTTTAACTTCCTTCTCGTGCCACTTTGCATTCGCAAAAGAAGCCGATCGCCCCAATATCGTTTTTATTTTTGCAGATGACTGGGGCTGGGGTGATCTCGGATGCCATGGTCATCCCTATGTAAAGACGCCTAATATCGATCGATTAGCCAAGGAGGGAACTGATTTCCATCGATTTACAGTGGCAAGTGGTGTTTGTTCGCCTAGTCGAACTGCGGTCATCACTGGGCACTTCCCATCTCGATATAACATCGATGGCCATTTTGCGTGGGTTCCAAGCAATCAAAAGCGTAACATGCCTGACTGGTTGGATACGAAAGCTCCCACTTTACCCAAATTTCTGAAAATGAAGGGTTATGCGACTGCTCATTATGGAAAATGGCATTTAGCCAATGACATGATTCCTGATTCTCCTGTGCCCACTGCCTATGGATACGATGACTATGGTTCTTTTAATTGTGCGGGTCCACAGATGTTTGTTCATGATGACGTGAAGAGTGCCATTCCCTTTATCGAAAAGAGCCATGCCGCCAGAAAACCATTCTTTATTAATCTATGGATGCATGAACCCCACACTCCATTTCATGTGGATCCGAAGTTGCAAAAACTTTTTCCTGAATTGGACGAGAACCACAATATTTATGCGGCGACCCTCTATCATGCCGACCTTCGAATTGGCCAATTATTAGATGCTCTTGACCGCTTAAAAATAGCCGACGATACCCTAGTTATTTTTAGTTCCGATAATGGCCCTGCTCGGGGAAGTGCTAATTCTAAATTGTCATTATCTTACGACTCCGCCACAGGACCTGGTTATGGGATTGCAGCGGCCAAGGGAATTACTGGAGGTCGCCGGGCTTACAAAGGAGCATTAATGGAAGGCGGGATTGGTGTCCCCTTTATTGCTAGATGGCCAGGTAAAGTTCCTGCCGGTAAGATCGATCAATCTTCCATTTTCTCGGCGGTTGATTTATTGCCGACTTTTTGCGAACTAGCCGGGTTGAAATTGCCCAAGAGTTATCAGCCGGACGGAATAAGCCAAGTGGCTACATTAATGGGGAATGGCAACAAATTGAGAGAGAAGCCGCTTTTTTGGAAAATGTCTGCTCCTTGGCCTGCTCCGAAGGATCGCCCAGATCATTGGGTTGCATTTGCAGTGGTTCATAACCAATGGAAACTTTCTGTGAACAAGGATCATTCGCATATGGAACTTTTTGACTTGGTCAAGGATCCCTTGGAAAAAAAGGATTTGAGTAAGCAAAATCCAATTATCCTTACCAAGTTAAATGGAATGTTGAAAAAATGGTTGGCATCGTTGCCAGAAAAGCCAACTGGCCAAGTATTTTCAAACCTTAGGGGAAAATAGAATACTGTTTATTTCCCGATCCGATAAAGAGCTTCGTCGGTTCGGATAAGAAAAGAATTTTCAAAAGGGGTAAATGATGCCATGTGAGCGGATCCATCTAACTCATTTTCGGAAATAACTTGTAAACTTTTACCGGGACGAATCACTGTGGTTTTACCGGATCGATCGGACAGGTAGATCATTCCATTGGCATAGGTCGGAGAGGCACTGAATTCTCCACCTAATCGTTCTCGCCAATGTAAGTCACCGCTTTTGGCATCCACACAGGTCAGGATTCCCCCATCATTGATTACATAGAGTTCATTCTTAATCAATAAAGGTGAGGGCATTTTCGGGCCCCCTTTAGTCATTTTCCAGGCAAGTTTTGGAATTTGAAGACCTTCGTAGTGATAGGCGTGGATTTCTGCTTTCATAAAGCAGGTTGAAATATAAAACATACCATTCCCAACCACGGGGCGGGCAACATTCGAAAATCCGAGTATACCGTATTTAACTTTCCAAAGTTCTTTTCCATCTTTTGGGTTGTAGCCATAAACCCAATCGGCGCTACAGGATATTAAGATTGGTTTACCGTTGAAAGAACTGACAATCGGAGTGGAGTACGATTTTTGTAGTTGTGGGTTGTCGTTCAGTTTTCCAGATCGTTTAGTCTGCCAGGCAATTTGTCCGTTCTTTTTATTGAGAGCCACTATACTTTGTTTATCACTGCCATCTAGGTGAAAGATCATGAAGTCTTTCCAGATAATGGGTGAACTTCCCGGACCGTTTTCGTGCATAACCCAAAGTTCTGCCTGATCCGTTTTCCAAATTATTTTACCGGAACGGGTATCTAGACAGGCATTCCCATAGGCACCAAAGTGCATGTAGAGTTTGCCTTGCTCGATAAACGGGCTGGGGGATGCATAGCTATTGAGATGATGAACCCATTGAGGTTGTTCCTTTTCAAAAATCTCAATATTTTGAAGTATTTTACCTGAAATTGGATCCACTTGAATGGCTCGAAGGCTAACCTTTGAAAGTACTGTAACGGTCGATAAACCTCCATTCTCCTTAAGTCGTTCTTCTTTTTCCTTCTCTGACGCGGGAGTCTCCAACGCAGTTGTAATCCAAATGCTACCCTTCTCGTGCACAGGGGATGAGTGCCCACGTCCCGGTATTTTCTGCTTCCACATTACATTGTCTTCGCTTGTCCATGTCTTGGGATAGTTTTTACCTGATGCATGGCCAGAACCATCGGGGCCCCTCCATTGAGGCCAAGAATTAGCGAATAAAAATAGAGGGTATACAAGAAGAATTACTATTTGAGCTCTCATCATTTGAAAAGATTTGCTTAGGGCAGTCTTTTAACGAATAGATTACGGAATAGAACGGTACTCTCCGGGTCATGTCCTTGAAGGGCAAAAGTGCCTTGTCCTAGTTTCCTTTCAAAGGATGAACCTGCTTTCCAATCGGGGGGCTGTTCCCATTCAGCCGTTACCATGCCATTGACTTTAGTAACGACTTTCTTTCCCTCAACTTTGATATATAGATTAAACCACACATCGTCTTTTGCAGGTGCTTCGAGGACATCTTTTACGCCGTAGATACTCGCGGTCTTCTTAGGGTCGTGGTAAGTGTTATTGACCTGACATTCAAAGCCAGCTTTGGGCCAACCTTCATCCTGAAAACGAGTGTGGAAATAGACTCCAGCATTGGAATGGGGTAAGGTCATTACATCGGCCTTGAATTCAAAATTTTTAAATGGTTTTTT
>CAWUUU010000194.1:0-7084 GCA_963924995.1 uncultured Opitutales bacterium | reverse complement strand
CAACCAATCAAAGCCGTTCCAAATTTCTCCGAAGGCGGTATATGAGGCGCTCCGAAAATGTGTCGTGGTAAAATAGTCGCAGCAGTGGCACCCGTGGCGGACTTAGCGAGGAAACCCCTACGCGTTTGAAGAGAAAGTATTTTTTTCATGGGCGGTATTGATTAAATTAATGATTCAAAAAACTACGAGTGCTCTAAATCAAATAGCAAGCTTAGTTCTATAAAAACGCGAAATTTTTCCAATGAACCCAATTTAAAACATAGATTTTGAGCAAACGAGTACTTTTATTATTGACTAAGCTAGTTTAATATTTAGCTAAGCTTAAATGTATACTGTTCATTTTGCTAAAACAAATCTGTCTAAATTACTGATGCAAGTCGAGGATGGGAAGCAGGTCGTCCTTGCACGTGGAAAAAAACCAATCGCTCGATTGGTGCCATGCTCACAATTACCTAACGAAGAAAGACCAGAAGTGGGCACTGTTACATCTAAACGAATTAAAATTGTAGAAAAACGAGAAATTGCAGGTAGTGTTGGAGATACCGTGGTGTATTTCTGATGAAGGTATTACTTGATACTTTTCCTTTTGTTTGGTTAACCTCCGAACCCTCCAAATTGAGTTCGATTGCTAAAGAAGCATTATCGAATCAAGAAAATGAATTTTATCTAAGTGACGCATCGATCTTAGAGTTATCCTTGAAGTATAATGATGGAAGTCTAGAAATGCCTAGCACGCCTAGGAGGTGGGTCAAGGAGCAGGTTAAAATTTGGAATATAAAGTCGATCGGAATGACCCGGGAGTATTGCTATCGGCTTGCCGAACTTCCTTATCATCATGATGATGCGATTGATCGTATTTTAGCTGCAACCGCATTGGCGGAAGATATGTACCTTCTTACCAACGAGGAAGAACTAAAGAAATATCCGGTTTCGATACTTTGGTAAAAGAAAAGGGTCGACTCTTTATATTCTTAAATAGCTTTCCAATACTTGACTGAATGTTAGTGCCACCTACATTAATGTTTATGAAACCCTTATTTTTCTCTTTTTCACTCATAACCTTATTTTTTGGAATGGCCAGTATTTCGATTGTACCGTCCGCAGGTGGGGCAAACAAAAAAGACAAAGATAAACATCTTGGAAAGATTGTCTTTGATTTTAAAGAAGAAAATCCGGAAGAAAATTGGATCACGGTAAATGACAATGTGATGGGTGGACGTTCAGTGGGTGGATTTTCTTTCAAAAAAAAGAAACTCATTTTTTCTGGATCTACAAATACTAATGGGGGCGGATTTTCATCGATAAGAACTAAACCGATGGAACTTGGACTGGGGGACAAGGATGGAATTATTATACGATTCAAAGGGGATGGGCGTACCTACAAACTAGGAATCCGAATGGAAGGGAATTCTGTTGCTTATCGAGCTGACTTTGAGACCGAGAAAGATGGTAAAGCCTGGCTGACTGTAAAAATCCCTTTTGATAGTTTAAGTTGTTCTTGGAGAGGGATGTCTTTACCCAAGGATCGTCATCCACTCAATAAAGATAAGATTCAAAGCATAGGATTTATGATCTATGATAAGAAAGATGGAGCCTTTAAATTACAGGTCGACTCGATTAAGGCTTACTCCGAAAGTGAATAATCAGCTTCTAATCCTCAAATCTTTAAGGCAAAAGAAAGATATTATTCTAAGAGCACTTCAGTTCTCTTTGTTGATTTGAATTAGTTTCCCAATCATTTGATCGCAAATCCTATGGGAGTTTTGATCGCGGGAGTTAGTTACAACCAGAAAGGCTCGATCAATTGAGGGGGCAGCCCATACTACAGCGTACCACATCGTATTGCTGCCCGTATGAGTAAGGGCAACACCATTAGCCCAGGGGCGATCGGTTACGATCCAACCACCAGCGTAGGTTCCTGTTGGAGTAACCAACTTGTCCAATGCTTTACTACTAAGGCCAATTTTTTTGCCACTAGGTAGTTGGATGGCAATGAACTTAGCCCAGTCAGCCATGGAACAATGAACGCGCCCAGCCGGTCCGAGGGCTTCCGCGTTGTCGAACTGACGAGGTTGCCAAGTCTTTCCTGAGCGGGAATGCCCCCATGGTTGATCGATTTCTGTGGGTGTACCCGGAGGTCCAAAACCCGCCGAATTCATGCCTAACGGTTTGAAAATTCGATCTTGCATTAAGGATTCCCAGGTTAATCCGGTGATTTTCTCCGCCATGCAACTGGCGATCAGGTAGCCCAAATTGGAATAGTGATACGCACCATGCTCGAGAGTCGGTGCCACTTTGAGGTTATCCTTAAGGATCAAAATACGCCTTTTTTTAAGCTCCACCTTATGATGCATCCACCAATTTGACGGGTTGGCGGATACGCCTGCACGATGGGTTAGTAATTCCCAAATGGTGATCGGATGATAATTTCGGTGTATACTCCCTTTGAGCTCAGGAAAGACTTCAATCAAGGAGGTCTCCCAGGTGAGTTTACCTTCGTCGACCAAGGTGGATAGTAAAACCGAGGTCATTGACTTGGTGCATGAGCCCAAATGAATGATATCATCCACCATAAGTTTCTCATCAGCCCCCATTTTGCGAATCCCGGTGGAGCCGATCGCGAGTATTCCGTTCGACGAAGAGATCGCAGCCACCATACCTGGAACCTTTGCCTGGGTAACTGCGTCTATTATAGCCTCTTCAATCAACTTAGACTTTAGCTCGTTTTTCGATGGTGCCGAAAACGCTGGTTGAACAAGCAAAAATAGAGCTAGAATCAATTTTATTTTCTTGGCCATAATCTTATTTCTTGTCTAACCGCTCGATTTTCAAGTGGTAATTTGCCTATCTGTTCCGGGTAAATCTTTGTCGACTTACTCTTGAAGAGAAAGAATAGAAGCTTATTTGTAAAAGCGAATATTCAGGGTTTTTTAGAATTCTTTTTTGGGTCTGAAGCGACGAAGGCTCGTTCGGTAGCAATCGGATCGGGGTCCCTTAATTCTTCTAGCTTTTTCATTAAGGCATCTTTTAGTCGAGTAAGCGTTTTTGTATACTCCTTATGATTGGCTTTATTGACTAGTTCATAGGGGTCTTTATCTAAGTCGTATAATTCGTACTCGGGACGGTGGTGTAACTTATTCGCCAGTCTATTTGCTTTTGCATCTTTTTTGGATTTCAGGACCCAAGAACCTGCCGGAGTTAGGGCTTTTTTACTTTTACTTTTGCTATTCTCTTCGACGATGCTGAGGGCTTGGCTCAAGGTTACATTAGAAGTTATATTTTTATAATTGGGGTTGTATAGGAGGGAGTATCTTTTATCTCGGATAGATCGTATGGGATAAACTCGTTCACGGTTGTCAATAATCCGGCAATTAGTGAAGGCCCCATACACATATTGATGGAGCGACTGATCGTCTCCCTTGATCAATGAGAGAAAGCTTTTACCATCACAATCTCCTTTGCCTAATTTTCCTCCCAAACCTTCAACTAAGGTAGGAGTAATATCTGCGGTCGAAACTAATTCATCAATAACGGAACCAGCTTTTGACAATTTTGGCCAATGCACGATCAATCCAGTATGTAATCCATTATCATAACAAGTCCACTTGGCGAAAGGAAGTTGTGTCCCTTGTTCACTGCAGACCATAAAGATTGTATTGTTCCAAAGGTCCCTTTGTTCTAATTCTTTTCGCATCATTCCAACCAAGCGATCGAAATTGGTGATTTCGGCATAGTACTCGACCATGACTTCCCGCAACTCTGGCGTATCAATCCAGTAGGGTGGAACCTTTATTTTTTTTGCCTCGTATTGGGACTGATCTCCGGTCGTAAAAGGAGCATGGGAATCATGGGAACCGATGAAGAGGCAAAATGGATCCTCGGACTTCTTGCATTCATCGAGGAATGTTCGGGTTCTGTTGACGATTTCTGGGTTGGCATCTTCTTTCTTACTCACATCGCCGAGTTTTTCGAAGGGATAGCAATCGTTCGGACCGACATGGGATTTCCCCAGCAGAGCTACGCGATAGCCAAGAGGTTTGAGGTAATGGACGATGCTCTTGGTTCCGGCAATTGACTTTGAATGGTTGGGTAGGGTGCCGGTTCTCCAAGGTGAACGGCCACTGTAAAGTTCTTGCCTAAAGGGGGCACACATGGCGACCGAGCAGTAGGCTCGATTGAAGCGGGTGCCTTCTTTGGCGAGTTGATCAATATTGGGGGTTTTACAATCCTTGCCCCCGTAGGCGCCCCAAGTATCTCTGCTCATATCATCGGCCAGAATAAATACGATGTTGGTTTTTTCCTTGGCGAAGCAACTTAAACAAAAAAGGAACGAAAGAATGATATGTGTTTTCATAGCTAGAAATACCTTAAGGAGCTTTCTAAATATTTCTCAAGTACTTTTCTATCAAATTAGAAATGGATGACGGTAAGTTACCCCCAACTATTCTTTACTTCACCGAAACCCTAAGTGAAATTCTAGCATTACACTGGGGAGAAAATCGGCTAGTCTCATGAAAATCGTGGAACTATACTCTTCAAGGTCGATTGAAAGTTCGTTGGTATACCAAGGCAAGAGGCATTAGATAGAGTAATATTTGATTTATCTGAAGGAGCTGTCCGAAATAATCAGAAAAGAAAATGGAGAAGTTTATTTTTCATTTAATGGTAGATTAATTGGCAGGAGGCTTGCACGGATTTATTCGATTTAAACCGAATCCAGTGGGCCGAGAATCCAAGAGGGAATTTAAATGTTATCTTCTTGCCCGCTTTGATTTTAAAAGTTTTATACTCATGATACCCAGTCCAATGATCGATGTCGATTTCAGCGGTAATTTCGCAGTCTTTGTCCGCTTCAAGTACTAGAGTCTTTTGATCATATCCCGTCATAAGGTAAGGGTCCGAAGGTTTATTGGCTTTTACTTGAGTGTTTTTCCAGGGTCCACCTATGCCAACCGGTTTCCCGAATTTCCAAATCTCGTCAATCCCGCCAAACCATAGAGAAGTCTTTTGATCTGGTGAAGAAAAGAGGCGGGCGGATAGTCCTGAGGCGGGCTTAAGCCCAGCAAGCACAAGCAATCCGTTCCATGTGGTGAAATCAGAGATTTGTTTATTGTGCGTACTGATCGGGCGCATTTTAGTATAAAGTGGAGCCTGGCCAACGATCCAGAATGGGACTTCGTAAAAGGTTCCGTGAATATTGGCGAGCATTCTCTCCGATTCAACTTCACGGTGCATTCTTGGATGACCGAAGGAAAAGTCCTGATCATAGGATGATGGGCCTTTGGGTAGGCGAAGGATGGTACGATTTCCCTTCTTGCCTACAATTGTCCGGCTTTCTTTGCTGATAAGAATGACGGATGCCTGATCTACGGAAAACTCTAATTTTGGAGTAAGGAATTCCCGTAGGGTTTTATTTTTGACTTCATTCTCACTCACCTTGGATCCCCATCCTTTCAGGGCTCCAGGGCTCATGCAATCCTTGGCAATCGGTTCCTTTTCCAAAGGTTTGTAGGTGAAGGACACGTGATCAAAATCATAGGCTTTCCCATTCGAACCGAGCACTGATAGGTGACGATTATGCGCATTGGGGAAGAGGAGTGCGGAGGTAACTTTGGATTCATCATGATCGGCGATTGCCTGGAATAATTTATCCCCATCTTTGGTTCCCCGGTAGGTATCGTCGGAAAACTGAAAGGAAACGGATGCATGGCAACTTTTATCGGTTACTACCCGTACCCATTGACCTTTAAAATCTTTTGGAAATAGATGGGATGCATAACTATCGACTTGGATTGTTTTATATTTTTCAAACTGTCCCGTTCCCTTTTGATCCACTTCAAGGGTAAAAGAAGTGGTTTGGTCTGTAGCCAAGTGAACCATACGTCGTGGAAATCCATTGATGAGAAATGGGTCAGAGGGAACGCCTCCCTCCACCGGGTCATTCATGTAGATTGAACCTGCGGCATTTCTGGGACCCCATTGTTTGAGGTCCTCAAAGTCACCAAACCATAAATTGGACTGTGGCTGACCGACCAGCGGGTTTCCCTGAATACTTGCTTCATCGGTGGCCAGTACCACTTTTCCATTCCAATAACAAAAGTCTGGGATGTACCTGATGTGAGATGCGATGGGCTCAATACCTGCACAAGTTCGGGATGTAAAATTCTTTGGAAATTTAAAAAACATGCCATGCATATCCATAAGCAACTCCTTCTGACCGATGTCCCGAATTCTTGGCCATTCTGTAAACCAACCGTGGGCCGCATCATTGTTCAGGCATCCCTTGGGGAGGAGGAAAGTGGTAAATTTTCCATTTTCCATCACCTGTAGGCGAAGGGATCGTTTATCCCATCCGATGGCCCACACTGGATCGTTCTTGCCTTTTGAAGTCGGGTGGACTCCTTGGGGGCCGATTACTTCGGTGTATTGTCTGCGTTCAATTACTTCCCATTTTTCACCATCATAAGTTGCGAGGCAACCACGGTCATCTGAGCTTTTTGGGGTGTAGTCTTTGGATACCTGCCATAGGTCAGACTTATCTAAATGGCTACTCATAGCTTCACCGTTATTACTGACCACTACTTTTCCCTGTGAAGTGAAGCCACCCTTGCCGTGATATCCGGGAATGGGGTCGTGAAAGAGTTTCTTAAATTCGAGCGTATCTACATTCACCTCGTAGAACATGTTTTCCATATCATAGAGGTATACAAAATTTTCCGGATCTTTAAGGTGGCGCATGAATGCAGTGACCCGAGCGGGCATTTTGGATGGGCTAATCTCTCGAACCTTTCCCACAGCGTCGATCACATAGTGCCCGATAAATAATTGCTTGGATTCATGGTGGATCATACGGCCTGCCGGTGTTCCGCCCACACTTTCCGCATGGATGGTCATGGTCATATTCTTGTCTATTGAATAAAGCTTATGATCCGAACCTCTTGGCTTATGCGGTGCATAAGTGATCATCCATAATTTACCGGCCCAAGGGATGATTCCTCCAATCCCGCATTCCTGATGTCCGCCTTTAAAAAACTTTCCATCTTTACGGCTTTGCGAGTAGGTCGTGAGGTGTGGGTAGATACCG
>CAWUUU010000193.1:0-2789 GCA_963924995.1 uncultured Opitutales bacterium | reverse complement strand
GGGATGACCTAGGTAAAGATGACCCCGGTTGCCGGCTCCTGAATGAGCTTTTCGAAAGGCTTCGGAATTAGTCCAGTCTTCAAAGTGAATTTCGTTTTCCCATTGGGTATGAGAGGCGTAGAGTACATGATCGTCCCGTTCTGGTCCTTTAAGGAGGTTAAACTTGAGGAAGCCGGGAACTTCTTCCAGGTAAGTGGTACGGGTTTTCCAGATGTCTTCAAAGTCTTGTTCGTGTCCTTTAACAATTCGAAAGCGGTTCATCGCGATGTAGTGGCTCATGTTTGCTAGGTTTAGAGTGGAATGAAAAAATGGCAAGTTAATGGTGTGCATATTTGGGGATTAGAAAAAATAAAAAATATTTGCTTAAATACAAGGGTTTGAAATGATAGTTCTCCATGGGAAAGTGGAAAATAATATTGGCTTTGTATTGTGGCGCGGTGCTTTATCTATCCTCAGTTTCTTCGGGGGATATTCCTGAGGTACCGGTCGAGGTTTCAGATAAGGCTCTTCATCTAGTGGAGTATGCAATAATGGGGATTCTTGCCTGGGGTGCGTTTGGTAAGGGTGGTGCCGGGTTTCCTTGGAGTTTACTTGCTTTTTGTGCCTGCTTTGGAATTGGGGATGAATGTTTTCAGGATTGGATGGGCAATGCTCGTAATCCTGATGTATGGGATGCGGCGGCGGATGCAGTGGGTGGTTTTATTGGTCTTTTAATATCGATGGTTTTTTGGAAGAGGTAGGGTAAGAATTATTGACTGGTAAGATATTCGACTTGCCAGAAACCATGCTTTGGGAGAAGGATTTTTAAATGAGTACAAATTTAAATTCCGAAAGTAATCTGTTAGCACCTTCCACGAGAAGAAATTTATTCAAGGGCATGGCCACCGGTTTGGTTGCCGGATCAGTGGCGGGGCCCGCTATTCTAAGCGGTGCGAAAAAGCCCAAGCAGGCAGGCGTGCGCAAGGGGCGGATTAATCAATCCGTGGTATCCTGGTGTTTTGCGAAGCATTGGAGCGTGGAGGAAACCTGCAAGCATGCAAAAAATTTAGGGTGTAAGAGTGTGGAGTTGATTGATTCGAAGCATTGGCCAGTGCTTAAGAAATATGGCTTAACCTGTGCAATATCGGGTATCCCGGTGGAGGGCCCACCTTTTATAAAGGGCTATAATAATCCGGAATATCATGGCTCGTTGATCAAGGCGACTAAGCAGGCGATTGATGAATCGGCGGATTTTGGCTGTCCCAATGTGATTGCATTCACTGGGTATGCGGAAGAGTTTTCCCGTGAACAGGGAGCGAAGAATTGTATCGAGGGTTTTAAAAAAGTGGCCGGATATGCGGAGAAGAAGGGCGTGACCATATGCTTGGAAATGTTGAACAGTCGGGATGATACTGATCCGAATAAAGGACACCCTGGATATCAGGGAGATCATACGGACTATTGTATGGATATTCTGAATGCGGTGGGTTCACCCCGGGTAAAACTGCTCTTTGATATTTACCATGTCCAAATAATGGATGGGGATGTCATCCGCCGGATCGGAGAGTGTGGGGATATGATTGGCCATGTGCACACCGCGGGTAATCCGGGTCGGGGCGAATTGGATGATAAGCAGGAGATCAATTACCCGCCGATTATGAAGGCTTTACTCAAAAATAAATATAAGGGATTTGTGGGGCAGGAATTTATTCCCACCCGCGATCCAGTCAAAGGCTTGACCGAGGCGGTCGAGCTTTGCGATGTGTAAAAAATAATCCTTTCTTATTGCGCTTTCCCATTCCCCTTACTACTCATTTATTGGTGGTATTTTGGAGATGGCAGAGATAAAATATATTGATCTTTTTTGTGGGATAGGCGGGTTCAGGCATGCCCTGGATTCGATTACTACTCGTTGCGTTTTTTCTTCGGATATTGATCCTGATGCCCGATTCAGCTATGTGCGAAATTGGGGCGAGGAACCAGCGGGTGATATTACTCAGATTGAGGTTCAAGCTATTCCCGAGCATGATGTTTTGTGTGGTGGTTTCCCATGCCAACCCTTTAGCATATCGGGGAATCAGGGCGGTTTTGAAGATGCACGGGGTACCTTATTGCACGAGATTTTACGGATTGCCCGTCATCATCAACCCCGGGTTCTCTTCCTTGAAAATGTAAAGAATTTCCTCGGTCATGCGGAGGGAAAAACCTTGGCCACTACTTTGAGTTTGTTAAACCGGGCGGGGTATGAGGGCCATTATTCTTTGCTCAATGCCTCGCACTATGGAGTGGCCCAGAAGAGAGAGCGTGTTTACTTTGTGGCGTTTCGAAAAGACTTGGGGATTACCAAATTCCATTTTCCTGAACCCACCAATGTGGATTGTGCGGTGGAGGATATTTTACTCTCAGAAAATGATTCGAGGTTGGTTGATCTGGTAATCGAACGGGATGACTTACGTTTAAAATCTGAACTGCCCACTGAGCGGGAAAACCGACCGATCCGAATTGGTACAGTGGGGAAGGGGGGCCAGGGCGAACGAGTCTACAGTCCCAAAGGACACGCGATTACACTCTCTGCATTTGGAGGTGGAATCGGGGCGAAAACGGGGATGTATTTAATTGATCAGAGAATTCGCCGACTCCACCCGGAAGAGTGTGCCCGCCTGATGGGCTTTCCTCAGGATTTTCAATTACATGACCGTCGGAATGTCTGTTATAAACAATTTGGAAATTCCGTGGCCGTGCCCGTGGTCAGGGCGGTTTTTAAATCGATCGAACAGGCATTAGAAACACAATCACTCCAGGCGGCTTAG
>CAWUUU010000192.1:0-3037 GCA_963924995.1 uncultured Opitutales bacterium | reverse complement strand
CCGAGGGGGCAGGAGAGGGCGGAACTGATTCCGCGTAAAATCTGTATTTCCACTTCTGTGGTTTTTCCATCATGGTCAATCGTACGGGCACAGGCATCGATAAGAGATCTTTTGCCCACTGCACTTAATTTATTTAATCGCACCAGAGCCTGGTCCATTGAGGAGAGCCCACAACTTGCTTTGTCGGGTAAGATTATTGAAGTATTTCGTTCCAATGCACGAAAACCTTTCTCGAAGGCGGGCTTTGGGTCGGCACCATCCTGGCCGTGGTGTGCGAGTGCTCCAAGAATGACTGAGCATTCAGGCAAGCGGCTTCGAATCGAGATTCGCCCATGCAGCTGATCCCGAGGAGAATGATTTTTTCCAAAGTCAAATTCAATCACCTTGTGGAGGCACCATTCAAAAAGATCAATGCTTTGATCGGCTTCGATCAATTGAACAATTAATTTTTGAAAGTTTGAAAATTGGAGTGAGGAGAGTTCTGCAATTGCGGGACGGGTTTCTTCGACAAGGACAAATTTCTGCTCGGCGTTTAGTTTAGATAAATGGGGTTTAATTTTTTCCGTCTCGCTTCCAGTGCCCTTTTCCCCTTGAAGGTTGATCATCTGGAGTTGTTTTTTGAGTACGGTTTGATTATTTGCATCAAGAAGCATAGCAAATAATAGGCAACGGGCACTAAAAGGTTCTTTAGCCTGATTAATAAGATCTTCAGGAATGGATGAGATGAGCGAACGGACCTGCTTTAATTTTTCCTGGTCTATTCTTTGAGTGGTCTTGAGGAAAGTTTGTGCTGAATGACTGCTTTCTCCTTTTTCAATAGGGGGGGCAGAGCTTCTTTGGGGACTTGATTTCGGTCGGGTAGAGGTGGTCGTGGATCCTGCAAAACCTGCTACTGCAGATGCCTGATTCAACCTTGGAGTATTTTCAGTTATTTTATCAGTATCGGGATAAGTATTTTTCCAATTAGGTTCGATCCTACGAATACGAATTGGAAGGGGTGGATGTGTGGCGAATAGGTTACTGATACCCGCACTGAAAAACATGTGTGAAAACTCCTCAGCGCTTGGGGATTTGATAGTAGAACCCTGAGTGTAGCCACCAATTCGCTGGAGTGCCCCCGAGATTCCATCTGGGTTTCTAGTGTACTGAACTGCCGATGCATCAGCGAGGAATTCCCTTTGCCTACTGACTAAAGCCCGAATCATCGCCCCAAAAAAACCACCTATCCCACCAATTAATAATAATCCAATTCCGAGAATGATTATCAAGCCACCTCCTTCATTTTTACCGCTCCTCCTTCTCCCTCCAGAGATGTATCCGATATTAGTCATCATCCGTCCGATTCGGGCGAGAAAAACGATTCCAAAAATAAGCCCGGTTAGGCGGATATTAATTCGCATATCCCCATTGAGAATATGGCTGAACTCATGGGCAATGACACCCTGAAGTTGATCACGGTTCAATTTAAGGGCACAGCCACGGGTCACTCCAATCACCGCGTCTCGGGGAGAATAACCGGCCGCGAAGGCATTGATGCCGTCTTCATCCATCAGGTAAACTGGAGGTACTGGTGTGCCTGAGGCGATGGCCATTTCCTCGACCACATTAAGAATCTGGCGGGCAAAGGGATCCCGTGTGTTTCCATTTAAACGAGTCCCCCCTAGGGATTCAGCTACCACTTTTCCACCCTGAGACAGAGAACTTATACGAAAGACACTCGCTAGGAAAATAACGATGATCGAGCTAACACCAGAAATAAAGGCCAGTTCAAAAGTCCAAGCTAATTCCGCATATTCTTTGTGAGTTGAGACTGCGAATGAGGATAAGCAAAAAATCGCTCCAATTATACAGGCAACTGCAAGCCCAAAAAGGACGAAGAGATAGCCACTAAATCCGCGTGCTTTGTCTTGATGTTCGAAAAAATCCATAAGAGTTATTTAATTTCTAGTTTTATTTTATTTTCATCAAAGGACCAATCGGGCATGCCAATGAGGATGCAACCCCTCTGATAATTTGAATCTCGATGTCAGTGGTTTTAGTATCGTGGTGAATTGTGTATTCACATGCTTCGATGAGAGTCCTTTTGTCTAGCGGCGTAAGTTGGTTAAGACGAGTCAAAGCCATATCAAGCTTGGAAAAAGTGCAATCTTCTTTTTTAGGCAAGTCGCTTTTCCTTTTTAATGTTAAATGTTCAAAACCTTGGTTAAACGCGGGTTGAGGATCTAGGTTATCTTGCCCATGATGTGCCAAAGTACCAAGGATTAGACTGCATTCTGTTAGGCGAGACATAACTCCAAGTCGACCATGTATGGAAATACTTGGTTTTTTAAGGTGTTTAATTTTATTCTCAATTACTTTGAATAAACTCCATTCAAATAATTGAAGTTTATTATCTTCTTTAACTAACATATTGATAACCGAATCAAATCTTGCGAGTTGATTAGACGAAAACTGTAAAAGCTGGGAACCAGCCTTTTCGATGAGGGCAAACTTTTCTTCACAATTAATTACTTTTAGCTGCGGCCAGATTTTTTTTGTATATTCAGATGTATTTGAATTTGCCAGCAAAGTAATCTTTTTGATTTGTTTGTTTCGAATTACCTGATTTTGATCGAGTAACATGGCAAATAACAGACAACTCGATCCAAATGGATCCTCCGTTTGCATTTTTATTCTTTGGGGGATTACATTTAGAATTTTTCTGGCGTAGATCAAATTTTCTTTTTTTAAGTTTCGAGTGCTTACCTTTTTCTGAGAGGCACCAGTCGAAGTATTCACCCTCTTTGATTCGTGGCTCGCGTGACCATTTGAAAAATGGCTAGAGTTGAAGTTATTACTTTCAAACACTTTGCCTTCACTTAGTTTATTGGTGTTGGGGAAAGTTCGATTCCAGCGCGGATTGATTCGTTTGATCCTTTTTACTAGCGGAGGATGGGTGGCAAGAAGGTTTTTCATGCATGGGCCAAAAAACATATGGCAAAACTCTCTTGATCTAGGGTTCCAAATCCTTGACCCTTTTGAGAATCCACCAATACAT